>NZ_JBUDGD010000091.1:0-13261 GCF_055484735.1 Pseudomonas sp. 15C
AATCGACTTGAACTTGCAGATCGTGACGGCAGGTAAGAAGATCTAAAACCGTCCACCATGTCTCCGAACATGTGTCTACCATGTCTCCGGTACATACACCCGGAGGGAGAGGGGACTGATTCGGGGGTATTCAGGAATTACGTCAACCTGAGAGTCATGTACCGAATCCATAATCAGCTCGGTCTTTCGGATCGACATAAAACGCGAGACAACTCGGTCGGCTCCCTCTCCCTCTGGGAGAGGGCTGGGCGGGCGGCGTTCCGATGAGGGGCTCTTTGATCTTCAATCACGCCCTTTGATGGTCTGGCTACGCTGTCCGTTCACCCCGACCGGCACCTCGCCCTTCAGGGTGACACGACGCACCACCCGATCATGGGTGCCGTAATCATCAATCGCATAATGCTGCGTCGAGCGGTTGTCCCAGATCGCCACATCACCGGCCTTCCAGCGCCAGCGCACGGTATTTTCCTGACGGATCACATGGCTTTGCAACAGCCCGAACAGGTGCGCCGAGTCCGCCTGCGAGTAACCCTTGATGCGTTTGACGAAATGCCCCAGCAGCAGGCTCTTCTCACCGCTGATCGGATGCACCCGGACGACCGGGTGTTCGGTTTCGTACACCGTCGAGGTGAAGACCTTGCGGTAGCGCTCAAGCTTCTCCGCCGAAACGTCCGGCTTGGCGCTGGCGTAGTCGTATTCATTGCTGTGCACGGCGATCAGTTTGTCGGCCAGTTCACGCAGCTCGATCGGCAAGCCGTTGTACGCTGTGGCGGTGTTGGCCCACAGCGTGTCGCCACCGAATGCCGGGGCCACCACCGAGCGCAGGATCGAGGCTTTCGGGTAGGCATCGACGAAGGTCACGTCAGTGTGCCAGGAGTTGGCGCGCTGACCTTCGGCGCCGTCCAGTTCGAGCAGATAGCGGGTGCCTTCGCGCGACGGCACGGTCGGGTGCGCCACCGGTTCGCCGAGCAAATGCGCGAAGGCTTCCTGACGCTGATCATCAAGCTGAGTCTGTTCGCGGAAGAACACCACCTTGTACTCGACCAGTGCCTGCTGGATGGCTTCGACCGTGGCGGCGTCCAGCTCACCGGACAGGTGCACGCCACGGATCTCGGCGCCGATACGACCGGCCACCGGGTGAATTTCCAGCGCGTGGACAGCGGGTTTTACAGCGAGTGCGGCATTGCTCATGGGTATACCCTCATCGACTGTTTACGGTTGGCGGCAGCGAAACAACGCTCTATCCATATGCTATTTACATCTAACAGATATCAGCATGCTTCATTGACGGAATAAGAGCTTGCATTTAAAACCTCAGGCAACCCTCGTCGCAAATGCCTTCGAGCTATTTTTAGGATGCCGGAAAAGCATATGGACCTTCGCCAGTTGCGCTACTTCATCGCCCTCAACGAACACCGCAGTTTTGTCCGTGCGGCAGACGCAATGGGCATCACGCAACCGGCGTTCAGCCGCAGCATCCAAGGGCTGGAGCAGGAGTTCGGCTGTGTGCTGGTGGACCGCGGCAACAAGGATCTGCGCCCCACTCCCGAAGGCCAGGTGGTGCTGCAGCACGCTCTGAGCCTGGTGCAAGGCGCGGCGCTGCTCAGTGCCGAAGTGACGCAGATGACCAAGCTCGATGCCGGCGAAGTGCACTTCGGTTGCGGCCCGGCGCCGGCGGTGAAACTGGTGCCGGATGCCGTGGCGCAGTTCATTAATGCCCACCCGAAAGTGCGCACCTGTTTCCAGGTGGACAACTGGGAAAAACTCAGCCGCGCGCTGAGCCGCGAGGAGATCGAATTCTTCATCGCCGACATTCGTCATTTCGAGTCCGACCCGAACTTTCAGACCCAGGCGCTGACGCCCAAACGCGGGGTGTTTTTCTGCCGTCCGGGGCATCCGTTGCTGGCCAAGGAAAGCCTGTCGACCAACGACATGTTCGACTATCCGCTGGCGACCACGCTGATCCCGCCGGGGATTCGCAAACTGTTGGCCAACCTCAGCGGTCGCACCGATTTTTCCCCGACCATCGAGACCGAGCATTTCCCGGCGCTGGTCAAAGTGGTGCTGCAATCAAATGCGATCGGCGTGGGCACCGAGGAGGCGTTTGTCGAGGACATCGCCAAGGGTTCGCTGGTGCTGCTGCACTGGCGGAATTTGCCGCAGAACCTGGAGAGCATGAACGCGCGCTGCGGCATCGTCAGCCGCACCGGGTTTCGCCTGTCGCCGGCGGCCAGGGCGATGATCGAGACGCTGGTGGCGGTGGATCGACAGGAACATCGCGTCGCTGTTTAGGGCACTATCGCGAGCAGGCTCACTCCTACAGGGAAACGCATTCCAAATGTAGGAGTGAGCCTGCTCGCGATGGCGTCGCACCAAACGCTAGAGGATCAGAGCTTGGCCGCCGCCAGTTCAGGCGCCACCCAATCGCTGACCTTGAACGGCTTGCGAATCAGCTTCTGCTGCGCCGCCAGGTCCACCGAATCCTGCAGTTTGCCGAGGAACACCGGGTCAAGCGTCGACTGGAACACTTCACTCAAATTCTGATCCTGAAGATCCTGGGTGAGGATCACTGGCGGGTAACTGGCCAGCCCCGACACCAGTTGCACATAAGCGCCCTTGTTGCCGTCTTCGCTCAGCCAGTCAAAAGCTTGCTGCTGCGCCTTGAGCAGTTTCGCCACCACCTCGGGGTGCGCGTCGACAAACTTTGCCGTGCCCAGCAGCACCGCCTGCACACTCCCGGCCCCTCCCAGATCCTTGGTATTGAGCGGCAACTCCGCCAGGCCTTTGGCTTGCAGAGCCGATAGCGCGGAACTGCCCCATGAAGCATCGATCTGCCTGGCCGCCAGTGCTGCGACCGCCGCGTTGAAGTCCAGGTTGATGACCTTCAAATCCTTTTCGCTCAAGCCCTGACTGGCCAGCGCCGCGTCGAAGGAAAGCTGTGTCGCGGTGCCACGGAAGATCGCCACCCGTTTGCCCTTGAGGTCCTGCAGGGTCTTGATCCCCGATCCCGGCACCACGCCCAGATACTGCTTGACCCCACGTGCGGTGGCGCTGAGCAGGCGGGTGTCCAGCCCGTTGGACTTGCCGATGATTGCCGCCAGATCGCCCAGATACGCCAGATCGACCTGACCGTTGGCGAACGCTTCATTGATCACCGGCCCTGCGCCTTTGAAAAAGCTCCACTGAATCTTGATGCCTTGTTCAGCAAAGGCCTTTTCGAAGATCTGCTGATCGCGCAGCACATCGACCACGCCGCCGCCACTGTGCTGGGTGCCGGCGCTCAGGTCAGGCACGGCAATGCGGATTTCCTTCAGCTCATCCGCATGGGCGCTGAACGCCAGCAGGCCAGCCAGCGCAGGAACGGCGAACAGACTGAAAACTCGTTTAAAGGGAAGGTTCATGGGTGCAGCTCCTTGATCGCAACTGGGCATTGAGGAGCCGAAAGTAGGCCGAAGCAGGACCTGCGCTTAAATACTATAAATGCACATTTTTATAGCTTTACGAGCTAAGCGAACGCGGCTGAGGCTTGCAGAGGCGTATGCGTTGGCAGCATCGAAAATATTCTTCGAATGCATTGGATGCGTATGTGCTGGAGGCCTTAAATGGTCTGGCTTATCTCTAGATAGCATTGATTCGCTATTTGTTAGATCAATTTTGCATACGGTCCGTCTGCATCCGACAACGGAGGTCAACCATGGCCCGACACTCCCTGCTCAGCCTGCCGCTGCCGGCGCCACCGCTCAAGCGCCAACCGATCTGGCCAAGCCTCAACCAGCGAGTTTTGCCATGGCTGCTGCCGCTCGCTCTGTTCGCGCTGTGGTGGCTAGCCGCACGCAACGCCTGGATGAGCGAGCAGATTTTGCCGGCGCCTTCGCTGGTCTGGAACAGCGCCGTCGAACTGGCGCAAGGCGAGCTCTGGAGCCACCTGTGGATCAGCCTGCAGCGCTTGTTCTGGGGCCTGCTCGCAGGAATTTCAGCAGGCGCCGTACTGGGCGCTGCGCTGGGTTTCAGCCAACGGCTGGAGCGGTTGATCCTGCCAACCTTCGCCGGACTGGCGCAGGTGCCGACACTGGCCTGGATTCCCTTGTTCATGGTGTTTTTCGGCATTGGCGAAGTGCTGAAACTGGTGGTGCTGATCAAAGCGATCGTGGTGCCGGTGACCTTGCACACGCTGGTCGGGGTGCGCGATGCGCAACCGAAGCTGCGTGAAGCGGCAGCGGTACTGCGCCTGCCGCCACACCTTTTAATCCGCCGCCTGGTCCTGCCCGCCGCCCTGCCCGTGTTCATGGCAGGTGTACGTCTGGCACTGGCCGCCGGGTGGACCTCGCTGCTGGCCGTCGAACTGCTGGCTTCCAGCGAAGGCATCGGCTACCTGATGGTCTGGGCGCGGCAGTTGTTCATGCTCGACATCGTGTTCGTGTGCATCGTGGTCATCGGTTTGATTGGCGTAGCCATGGACCGCGGCATCGGTCTGCTCGATCGCAAACTGGTGCATTGGCCGCATCCAGCGACTGCCGAAATTCGTCGCGGCCCGCGTTATCAAGGCTGGCAGCGACTGCAACCGTGGCTGCTGCCGCTGAGCTTGCTGGCGCTGTGGCAATTGGCGGTCGATCAGCAGTGGGTCGATGCCAACATTCTGGTCAGCCCGCTGGCCGTGCTGTTAACCGCGTGGGAAGGTCTGCGCGACGGAACATTGAGCAGCGGCCTGGCCCTGAGCCTCGGACGCACAGTCGGAGGATTACTGCTCGGCGGCGGGCTCGGTTTCGCCCTCGGCTTGCTGCTGGGTCTGTCGCGCACCAGCGAACGCTTGCTCGGCCCGACGCTGGCGGCGATCCGGCAAATTGCGATTTTCGCCTGGGTGCCGCTGCTCACCGCGTGGTTCGGCCTCGGTGAGTTGGCCAAGTGGGTCTTCGTCGCTGTCGCCGCGTTCTTTCCGTTGTTCATCGCCACGCAACGCAGCGTCGCCAACCTTTCGCCGCAACTCAACGAAGCCGCGCAGGTGCTGCGCCTGAGCCTCGGCCAACGCCTGCGCCGCCTGGTGCTGCCGGGGGCTGCGCCGAGCATTTTCGCCGGCCTCAGGCTGAGCCTGATCTACGCCTGGCTCGGCACCATCGGCGCCGAATACTTCATGCCGTCCAACGGCGGCATCGGCAGCCAGATGATCGGCGCACAGCAACTGTTGCGCATGGACCTGATCATGGCCGGCATGCTCTTGGTCGGCCTCACCGGCGCCATGCTCAACCTGATCGGCCAACGCCTGGAAATTCGCGCGACCCGCTGGAGACACGCATGAACGCACCGATTGTAAGCTTCACCCACGTAGGCAAATCCTTCGACGTGGACGGCTTCGAACTGGAAGCCATTCACGAATTCAACCTGGACATCGCCGAGGGCGAATTCGTCGCCATCGTCGGTTCAAGCGGCTGTGGCAAATCGACCTTGCTGCGCTTGCTGGTAGGACTCGATACGCAGTTTCGCGGGCAGATCAGCGTAGATGGCCAGACCGTCAAGGGCATCGGCAGCGAACGCGGCATTGTCTTTCAGGAGCACCGTTTGTTTCCCTGGCTGAGCGTCGCCGACAACGTCGGTCTGGGCCTGGTCAACGAGCCGCTGAGCGCCGCGCAAAAGCAACAGCGGATCAACGATTTCATCGATCTGGTCGGCCTGCGTGACTTCACCCGCGCCTATCCGCACCAGTTGTCCGGCGGCATGGCCCAGCGTGTGGCGATCGCCCGCGGACTGGTTGCCAGCCCACGGATTCTGCTGCTCGACGAACCCTTCGGCGCCCTCGACGCACTGACCCGCCAGCAGATGCAGGACGAGCTGTTGGCGATCCGCGAACGCGCAAAAATCACCACGATTCTGGTCACCCATGACGTCGAGGAAGCGATCTTCCTCGCTGATCGTGTGGTGGTGATGGAACCGCGTCCCGGGCGTATCAAGCAAGTGGTCGACATTGCCCTGGCGCACCCGCGCCAGCGCAGCAGTTTCGATTTCCATCAATTGCGTGAAGAACTGCTGCACGAGCTGACCAGTGATGACCTTTACCAACCGAGCGTGCCGGTGCAGATCCGCGATCTGCCGCTGACGTTCATTGCCTGCTGAACAGGAGTTTCGCGATGCCGCAACGTCCCAACTTTCTGGTGATTCTGGCCGACGATCTAGGCTTCTCCGACATCGGTGCGTTCGGCGGCGAAATCGCCACGCCGAACCTCGATGCGCTGGCGAACAACGGCCTGCGCCTGACCGACTTTCACACCGCACCGACCTGCTCGCCGACCCGCTCGATGCTGCTCACCGGCACCGATCACCACATCGCCGGCATCGGCACCATGGCCGAAGCGCTGACGCCCGAACTGATCGGCAAACCGGGTTACGAAGGCTATCTCAACGACCGCGTGGTGGCGCTGCCGGAATTGCTGCGCGAGGCCGGTTATCAAACCCTGATGAGCGGCAAGTGGCACCTGGGTCTGACGGCCGAACTGGCGCCGCATGCACGTGGTTTCGAGCGCTCGTTTTCACTCTTGCCGGGGGCGGCCAACCACTATGGTTTCGAGCCGACCTACGATGAGCAAACACCGGGCCTGTTGAAATCCACCCCGGCGCTGTACATCGAAAACGATCAATTCATCGACGAATTGCCCAAGGATTTCTATTCCTCCGATGCCTTCGGCGACAAGCTGCTGCAGTACCTCAAGGAGCGCGACCAGACCCGACCGTTCTTCGCTTACCTGCCATTCTCAGCCCCGCACTGGCCGCTGCAGGCGCCTGCCGACATCGTCAAGAAATACCGCGGCCGCTACGACGCCGGTCCCGAAGTGCTGCGCCTCGAGCGTCTGGAAAAACTCAAGGCCCTCGGCCTGATCGAAGCGGATGTCGAGCCACATCCGCTGATCCAGCTCAGCGCGCAGTGGGACGCGTTGAGCGACGAGCAGAAGCAGATTTCCGCACGGGCCATGGAGGTCTACGCGGCGATGATCGAGCGCATGGACTGGAACATCGGACGCGTCGTCGATTACCTGCGCCAGCAGGGCCAGCTCGACAATACGTTCATTCTGTTCATGTCCGACAACGGTGCCGAAGGCGCGCTGCTCGAAGCGTTCCCCAAGTTCGGCCCGGAACTGATGACTTACCTGAACCAGCATTACGACAACAGCCTCGATAACATCGGCCGCGCCAACTCCTACGTCTGGTACGGGCCGAACTGGGCGCAGGTGGCGACCGCGCCGTCGCGACTGTTCAAGGCCTTCACCACCGAGGGCGGCATTCGTGTGCCGGCGCTGTTGCACTATCCGCAACTGGCGCTCAGAGGACAGATCAGCCACGGCTTCGGCACGGTGATGGACATCACTCCGACGATTCTGGACCTGGCAGGCGTGAGGCATCCGGGCAAACAGTGGAAAGGCAAAGCGGTCGCGCCGTTGCGTGGCAAATCATGGCTGGGCTTTTTGTCCGGCGAGACCGCGCAGGTGCACGACGAGCACACGGTGACGGGTTGGGAACTGTTCGGGCGTCGGGCGATTCGGCAAGGATCGTGGAAAGCGGTCTGGATTCCTGGGCCGGTGGGGCCAGCGACGTGGCAGCTCTATGATTTGCGCAGTGATCCGGGAGAGATTCATGATCTGGCGCTGAGCCAGCCGGGCAAGCTCGCTGAATTGATCGGGCATTGGCAGCGGTATGTGGAGGAGACCGGGGTGATCCTGAGTGCTTCGCCGTTTCAGCCGGATTGATGTGACCTGCACTATCGCCATCGCGAGCAGGCTCGCTCCCACATTTGAAATGCGTTTCCCTGTGGGAGCGAGCCTGCTCGCGATGAGGCCTTGGCAGTCGATCGTTAAGCTTGAGCCGTACGCACCTCTTTCTGCGCAACGGCATCCCGGCGCACAAACCGGTTCGCCCGCCCAAACGTACCGAAATCATTGAACCGCACCCCCATCTCGCGCATCACTTTGTGCGCCACCGGCACGGTCATCTGGCGGATGTAAAAAGGTTCCTTGACCACAAAATGATGAATCCCGTGGCTGCTGCCGAAGTTGAAGCAGAACGCCTGTAACGGCCACAGCCACCACGGGTTCAGCACCTGACATTGCTGCAGCACATTGCCCGGCTCGACGTCGCCGTAGTAATGCATGTTCGAACTGATGAAGTGCAGGCAAAACGTGCGCAGCACATTCGGGCCGATGATCACCACCACGGCAATATCAATCACCTGCATCACCGCCAGTGTATTGGCTGACCAGTCGATCGGCGCGCCCAGCAGAGAGGCAACGCCGTTCGCTGCGTGGAAACCTAAAAACACATACCACGCGCCCCAGTGCAGCAGCGCCAGCGGCGCGTAGACCTTGAACACGCGCTTGAGAATGCCGAGCTTGTGCGCCCAGGTTTTGGCCCGCAGCAAGCGGATGAAGGCTGACATCATGTTGTCGCCGACCATCAACAGCCGCGCAAAGCCCCATGGCTCGCCGTTGGTGATGGCGCGCTCTTCCATGTCGGCTTCGGTGCCGGAGACCTTGTGATGATTAAGGTGCAACTGGCGCCGAATCCACGGATTGATCGTGCTCGGCCGCGCCAGCCACACCAGGCCCATCATCAGGTTGTGCGGCACGCGCTGTTTGCGAAAGTACATGCTGTGGATCAGGTCGTGTTCCAGCTCATGGGTCAGCGAGGCAAAAAACGCATTGAGCAACAGGCACGCCCACCACGCCATGTGACCACTGATATACAGCGCTGCCGAGCCGATCATGCCGACCAAAGCAAACGCCAGAATCCCTGCGCCCAACGCGTCCTGATGCTGAAGAATCGGGTAGCGCTCGCGCAGCTCCACACCTTTGGCCAACACCACCTCGCGAATATGCGCTGATCGCTGCGCCGCATTGAGCCGCTGGGGGCTTGCAGAAGTACCGTCCATGCTTCCATCCTCGGGTCTAAGATGTGTCAATCGTGCCTTGCCGGGGCGCCAATCGCGCTAGCCAAGAACGCCAACCTGTTGACCGGACGCGCCAATCAGCATGAAGGAACCGACCTCCCTCGCCAGCTGGACCCGCGCCCTGCGCAAGCAACTCGATGCGCTGGGGCTGGACAGCATCGCCCTGTGCCGACAGGCCGGGCTCGACCCTAGCATGATGGACGATCCTAACGCGCGCTATCCGTTGTCCGGCACCACTCGCCTGTGGACGCTCGCGGTGCAGGCCAGCGGTGACCCGGCGCTGGGCTTGCGTGTGTCGCGTTTCGTCAGCCCCACCACGTTTCACGCGCTCGGCTATGCGCTTGTCGCCAGCGGCAGCTTGCGCGAAGTGTTCGAACGCATCGTGCGCTATCACCCGGTGGTCAGCGATGCGCTGGAACTTCAGCTGAGCCGCAGCGACGATCGCTATCAATTCCGTTTGAAAGTCCCTGTGGGCAACCCGGCGCCGGCCTTCGAAGCCATCGACGCCTTCACCGCGATCTACGTGCGCACCTGCCGCAATCGCCTTGGCCGTGATTACGCACCGCTGGCGGTTTATCTGCGCCGCCCTGAACCGACCGATGCGCAGCAATGGCACAAAGTCTTCCGCGCGCCGGTGCATTTCGGCTGCGCGGAGGATCGCCTGGAATTCGCCCTCGCCGACTTCGACAGCCACCTCGACGACGCAAACCCGGAACTGGCCGAACACAACGAAGCGGTGCTCAAGCGCACCCTGGCCCAGTTGCAACCGTTGACCTGGGAACGCAAGGTGCGCGACGCCATCGAAGAGCAATTGCCCGAAGGCGAACCCAGCGCCGAGCGCATCGCCCAGGCTTTGCACCTGAGCTTGCGCAGCCTGCAACGGCATCTGGCCGATGAGGGCTGCCGCTTCGACACCCTGCTCAACGAAAGCCGCGAAAACCTCGCGCTGCTGCACCTGCGCGACCCGCAATGTTCGTTGAGCGAAGTGAGTTATCTGCTCGGCTTCGCCGACACCAGCAGCTTCAGCCGCGCCTTCAAACGCTGGACAGGGATGACGCCGGGACAGTTTCGTGATCAGTTGCGCTGATCCGAAATCATCATTGTGTGACCCAGCGCCTTCGCGAACAGGCTCGCTCCCACAGGGAAACGCATTCAACTGTAGGAGCGAGCCTGCTCGCGAAGAGGCCGTCAGACCACCACAAATCCCAGCTCAAAAACAGTGCCGTTGGCACCACTACTCACCCGCACCCGCCCCCCATGCAATTGCATGACCGACTGCACGATCGCCAACCCCAACCCACCCGAATCCCCCGGTTCCGCCCGTGAGGGATCGACGCGGTAGAAGCGGTCGAACAGTTTGCCCAGATGCTCGGGCGCGATGACGGGGCCGTGATTATGCACTTGCAGCCAGCATCGGCCCGGCTCGTCGCGGCGGCGCAGGCTGATAACGGTGCCGGGGTCGGCATGGCGCACGGCGTTGGCCAGCAGGTTGCCGAGCGCCCGTTGCAGCAATTGCTGATCGGCGAGCAGTTCGCCGTGCAGTTGGTTGTCCAGGCGCAGGTCGCGATCGTCTGCCAGGGCTTCGAAGTAATCACACAGTTCATCGCCGACGCTGTGCAGATCCAGCGTTTGCAAATTGAGCGCGCGCTCGGCCTGTTCGGCGCGGGCGAGGAACATCAGGTTCTCGGCCATGCGTTTGAGCCGTTCGAACTCTTCCATGTTCGAGGCCAGTACTTCCTGATATTCCGCCGAGCTGCGCGGGTGATTCAACGCCTGGCCGTTGCTCGCCAGCAAGGTGTGCAGCGGCGTACGGATTTCGTGGGCGAGGTCGGCGGAGAACTGCGACAGGCGCTGCACGCTGTCGTCCAGCCGCGCGAGCATGCCGTTGAGCGCCTGTACCGGTTCGCGCAGCTCTGTCGGTGTGCCCTCGGCGGGCAGGCGTTGATCAAGGCTGCGCAGATCGATGCCGCGCACCGCTGCGCTCAACTGGCGCAACGGTCGCAGGCCACGGCGCAACAGCAACAGGCCAAGAGCAAAAGCGAGCAACGCGCCGAGGCCGACGGAGAGATACAGGCGCAGGCGATAACTGCTCAGCATCTGTTCACGCTCGCTCAGCACCTTGCCGGCGATTACAGTCAGTGGTTCACCGTTCGGGCCCTGCGCCTGACCGGACAACAGCGCCACTTCGGCACCATCGGCGGCCTGCCATGTCAGCACGTCGCGACGTTGCGGCATCTGCTCGCGGGCAATCGCCTCCAAGCGGGGCAGCTCGCGCTGACGCGGGTTGATGGTGATCACGCTGGAGCCATTCGCGCGGCGCACCAGCAGCAGGCTGTCGAGATTGCCGAGCATGTTCTGATACAGCCGCGGCCGCGCTTGCAGGGCATCAAGGCTGTCACTGTCGGCGAGCAAGGCGCGCACCTGTTCCAGGCGACCCAGCAGGGCCATGTCGTCACGGAAGGCCAGTTCCGAGGCCAGCGAGCGGTAAAGAAAAACGCCAATCGCGCTCAGCACCAACGCACAGACAATGGCGAAGGCCAAGGCCAGACGCCAGGCGATCGACTTACTCCACATCGTCCGGCGCTTCCAGTTGATAACCGACGCCGCGCACGGTGTGAATCAGTTTAGGCATATACGGATCATCGACCTTCGAGCGCAGCCGGCGCACGGCAACCTCGACCATGTTGGTGTCACTGTCGAAATTCAGGTTCCACACCTGCGAGGCGATCAGCGTGCGCGACAACACTTCGCCCTGGCGGCTGGCGAGCAATTGCAGCAGGGCGAATTCCTTGTTGGTCAGGGCAATGCGCTGACCACCACGACTGACCCGGCGGCGCAGCACATCGATTTCCAGATCGGCGATCTGGTAAGACTCAGCCTCGCGCATCGGCCCCCGGCGCAGCAAGGTACGCACCCGCGCGAGCAGTTCGGCGAAGGCGAAGGGTTTGAGCAGGTAATCGTCGGCACCCAGTTCGAGACCGCGCACGCGATCTTCAATGGCGTCCTTGGCCGTGAGAAACAACACGGGAGTGGCGCCGCGCTGGCGGATCAGTTGCAGCAATTGCCAGCCGTTGAGCCCGGGCAGCATCACGTCGAGGATGATCAGGTCGTATTCCTGCTGCTCGATAAAATAGCGGCCATCGAGGCCATTGAGCGCCACGTCGACGGCAAAACCCGACTCGCCCAGACCCTTGGCGAGGAAATTCGCAGTCTTGGCTTCGTCTTCTACAACCAGCAAACGCATGGCACACCTCGTTCATTAAGGCACACAGGCTAGGCGTCTTCGGCGGCGTTGCCCATTACAAACTTGTAATTTAACTGACGAGGTTCTGACGAGGACCGGCCGTTAAGGTGACGACCTTCGCTTCTGGAGCTTGTTCATGACCGTCAAATACCTCGTTGCAAGCCTGATGATCGGCCTGAGTGGCGTCGCTGTCGCCAGCCCGGAATTGCCACGCCACGCCGACCTCGATCTGAAAACCGCGCGCTGGCTCGCTGACAAGGCGATGAGCACCTGCACCGGCACAGTCTCGGTGCACGATCGTGGCGGCAACCTGCTGGTAACCCTGCGCGGCGATGGCATCGGCCCGCACAACACCGCCGCCAGCCAGCGCAAGGCCTACACCGCGCTGTCGACCAGGACGCCGACGCGACTGTTCGCCGAACGCGCCCGCAGCCACCCGGAAACCGCCAACCTCAACACCCTCGACGAATTGCTGTTACTGGGCGGCGGCATTCCGCTGTTCGCCGGCAGCGAATTGGTCGGCGCCATGGGCGTGGCCGGTTCCGGCGGTGGCGAGCAGGACGAGAACTGCGCCGTCACGGCCGCCGACAAGGCCGGCTTGACCATCACCCCTTCCCACTAAGGAGAACCACCATGACCACCCTGCGCATGACCCTCGCCGCCCTTGGCCTGAGCGCTGTTTCGAGCCTGGCGCTGGCCGCCGGCAACCCGTTGAGCGTGCACGTGCTCAACCTGGAAAACGGCCTGCCCTCGCCGGGCATCAACGTCTCGCTGGAAAAGCATGTCGGCGCGGACTGGCAACCGCTGGCGCAAGGCACCACCAACGAACAGGGACGAATCGCCGAATTGTTCCCGGCCAAGCAGCCCTTTGAGCCAGGTGAATACCGCGTGGTGTTCAAGACCGGCGAGTACTACAAGAAGATCAAGCACGACACGTTCTTCCCGGAAATCCCGGTGATCTTCGAAGTGAAGCAGACCGACCAGCATTACCACATCCCGCTGCTGCTCAGCCCGTATGGTTTCTCGACCTATCGCGGTTCGTAATCCCAACGCCAATCCCCCCCTGTAGGAGTGAGCCTGCTCGCGATAGC
>NZ_JBUDGD010000092.1:0-13083 GCF_055484735.1 Pseudomonas sp. 15C
TGCGGAAAGCGGTTTGCATTACAACCGCCACCGGTATTACGACCCGAGGCTGGGGCGGTACCTGACACCGGATCCGATCAAGTTGGCCGGTGGGTTGAACCAGTACCAGTACGTGCCGAATCCGACGGGGTGGGTGGATCCGTTGGGGTTGACGTCAAATTGCCCGCCGCCAAAAACCAATAAGACCGATAAGTGCCAAGTACCAACTCAAGCTAACAGGCCTAATGTAAATCAAGGGTTACCGACTGTTCCGGCTGTTGGCAAAGATGGCCCGCAAAACGAAGCTGAAGCTAAGCGCCAGGTATTAGCTTGGAACAGACAATATAGAATGCACTCAGTAGAAAAACATGGGCCAGAGATTGATGATGCAGCTTTAAAGCAAAGATCAATAGACGGCTCGCACCCAACAAAAAAAGGAGTTAGAGGGCCAGTAGGTCCGAGCTCTCAATTCAGTAGTTGGATGATGCAATTTAGGGCGTTGCATTTTGCTTTGTCCAGAATGCATAAAAAAATACCTGAGCCGACAGGATATGATGCTGACGAAAACCCTATTGTCAGGATGAAGCTGCCGGGAGCGGGTCGTGGGTACAAGCCCAATGAAAGAGATCCAAGCAGTCCTCGGTACATAGATAGCTTGGATGGAGCGGAAGTGAAATTTGATAAGCGAGATGTTAAACGACCATTCACTGGCTTTCCAAGATAGGTGGAATTATGTTAATGCAGCCATTCACAAACTTTCCATATGAACCTCGACTTTCACATGTTTTGGGTGGAATATCGATTTATGATCAAGAGGAAACGCTTGGCGAGGCATTGTGGGTTTACAACCCTAATAAGTACGAAGATCAGAAAAAAATAATTAATAACTTCATTGTGTCCTGGTTTGATCATTTAACCTATCGTCATAGGTTTGTGATTTATAAACTTCTTGAAAGCCATTTACAGGATGCTAATTTTGATTTTTCTAAAGAGTTTGAGAGCGACTATGATGATCCGAGAATACTTGCATGGGATGAGACGGAAATAATGGATCCTCGTGGTTTCTTTGAACATATATTCGAGATCGCTAGTGAATCGTGGAAGGATGATCTGATTCGGGCGAGCCTTGAGGATCAGAGCGAATGGTGACATTGAGTTGTCTCGTCATTTCGTAAATTTGAAAAAATTAACGTCGCTCCACTAACTGCGGTTGTTGATCACCCAAGGCGAAACTATCAATCAAATGCACACTAAACCCCACAACATTCTTCGCATGATGCTTCGCCTGCGAAGCCATCTCCGCCAGCTGACTCGCATCCAGTTCCGCGCAGGCTTCCGGGCGAAGGTGCACCACCCCAATCGATAACGACAACAACGCAAACTCCTGTCGCACGCCCTGGCGATTCGGCGCCACAAAACATCCCGCCTCAACATGCTCGGGCCGGTAAAAACGTCGGCACTGGCTCTGAAAATCATCAAGCAGTTGATTGAGGCGTTTGCGCCAATCCTCTGGGCCGAGGACGAGGAGGAAGTCGTCGCCGCCGATGTGGCCGACGAAGTCGCGGGTGGGGTCGACGCGTTCGTTGAGGCACTGGGCGAGGCACAGCAGGACTTCGTCACCGCGGCCGTAGCCGTAGATGTCGTTGAAGGGTTTGAAGCTGTCGATGTCGACGTAGCAGATGATCGACTCGCGGCCCTGCTGCAGCAGGCGGGTCAGGCACTGTTGGATCGGTACGTTGCCGGGCAGCAAGGTCAGCGGGTTGGCGTAGCGGGCCTGCTGGATTTTCAGTTCGGTGATCAGTTTGAGCACGTCGATGACCCGGCCGAGGCCGAGGTAGCTGCCGTTGAGGGTGATGATGAAATCTTCTTCGATGCGCTGGCGGGCGCGGCTGGTGATCAGGCGGCTGACTTGTTGCAGCGACTGGCTCATTTCCACCGCGAGGAAGTCGTCGCTCATCAGGCGGCTGATGGGTTTGCGTGCGAACAGATCGGTGGCGAAGGGTTTGAGCAAGGCGTCGGACAGCGAATGACGGTGGACGATGCCGGCGGGTTGGCCCTGTTCGTCGAGCACCGCCAGCGAGTTGAGGTTGGCCTGGCGGCGGAACGCTTCGAGTACGGTGGCGGTCGGGGTGTCGCGGTGAACCGCCGGTTGCTCGTTGAGCAGGGCGCTGAGGTCGCTGCCTTCGTCGTTCAGCGCTACGGCGCTGCTGTCGTGTTTCGGCATCAAGGCGCGGGAGTCGCGTGATGGGTGTTCCTGGGGGCGACCGAGCAAATAGCCTTGCACCAGATCGACGCCCATTTCAGTCAGCACGGCGAGTTCTTCTGGCAGTTCGATGCCTTCGGCGATCACTTGTGCCCGCGAGGCTTTGGCGATCTGCAGGATCGACCCGACGAACTCGCGCTTCAACGCATCCTGATGAATGCCATCGATGAAATGCCGGTCGATCTTCACGTAATCCGGGCGCAGCTCTGACCATAGACGCAGGCTCGAATACCCGGCGCCAAGGTCATCCAGAGCAATGGAAAAACCCATCGCCCGGTAGTGATGCAGGGCGGTTTGCAGCAACTGGAAGTCATCGATGGGCGTCTGCTCGGTCAATTCGATAACCACCTGACTGGGCGGAATGCCGAAGTCCTGCAGCAGCTGCAAGGTTCGTCCCGGCTGATGCGCCGCTTCGAGAAGAGATTCCGGCGAGACGTTGAGAAACAGCTTGCCCGGGAGCTTTTGTTCGTTGAAACGCCGGCAGGCAGATTCTCGACAGGCGATCTCCAGCTCACTCAGGCGGCCGGCCTGACGCGCCACGGCAAACAGGGCAATCGGTGAGTGCAGAGGGCTGTTGGACGGGCCGCGAGTCAGGGCCTCGTAACCGAGGATGCGTCGCTCGGAGAGGCTGATGATCGGCTGGAACAGGCTGTGCAAACCGCTTTGAGTCAAGATCGAGCTCAACGCGCTCAGCTGTTCGGTCGTGGTCATGGCAGTCTCTGGCGACAAAAAAAAGGACCGGGAGCGTGGGCTCTCGGTCCTTTATTGCACGACAGAATGATGACTGTTTGATGACGATCAGGGGATCGCCAGCATTAATTTGCCATCATTACTTCTTGGCTACCTGATTGCTCAGCTTCAGGTAATCGAGCAGTACGCGCCCGGTTTCGCTCAGGTAGGCATCGTCTTCCGGTTTGACTTTGTCCGGATCGGCCGCCGCCAGTGCGTCCTCGTCTTCTTTCTTCAGCTCTTTGAGCGGTTCTTCGCCTTTGGCCTTGCGACGCAGGTTCTCCATCGTCAGCTGTTTGGCGTCGATGTCGGCGTGCTGGGCGCGACGCTCGGCTTCGTTGAGGCTGACGGTTTTTTCTTCCATCAGCTTTTGCGCCAGTGCCAGCTTGTCGCGGATGAACACGAACTCGGCATCCTTGGCGGTGCGCGTGTCATGTTCCGACTTGAGCTGAGCCAGGTACGGTTTGAACGGATCGGCCGCCGGTTTGATCGCGGCGCGAATGGTGTCCCACGGCATGGCTTCCGGCAGGGCGCTCTCGCCGATTTCCTTGGTGTCGATCAGCGACGGGTAGTCGATGTCCGGCAGCACGCCCTGATGCTGGGTGCTCTGCCCCGAAACCCGGTAGAACTTGGCCAGGGTCAGTTTCAGTTCGCCGTGGTTCAGCGGCTGAATGGTCTGCACCGTGCCTTTACCGAAAGTCTGACCGCCGATGATCAGCGCACGATGGTAGTCCTGCATGGCGCCGGCGAAGATCTCCGAAGCCGAGGCGGACAGGCGGTTGACCAGCAACGCCATCGGCCCTTTGTAGAACGCGCCCGGGTTTTCATCTTCCAGCACGTCGACGCGGCCATCGGCGTTACGCACGAGAACGGTCGGGCCCTTGTCGATGAACAGGCTGGTCAGCTCGGTGGCTTCCTGCAGGGAACCGCCGCCGTTGTTGCGCAGGTCGATGACCACGCCGTCGACTTTGTCTTTCTGCAGTTCGGTCAGCAGTTTCTTCACGTCGCGCGTGGTGCTCTTGTAATCCGGATCACCGGCACGGAACGCCTTGAAGTCGAGGTAAAAGGCCGGGATCTCGATCACACCGAGCTTGTAGTCCTTGCCGTCCTGTTTCAGGTTCAGCACCGACTTCTTCACGGCCTGGTCTTCGAGCTTCACCGCTTCACGGGTGATCGGCACGATCTTGGTGGTCTGGTCGTTTGGCGCATTGCTCGCTGGAATCACTTCCAGGCGCACCACGGTACCTTTCGGCCCGCGGATCAGCTTGACCACTTCGTCCAGACGCCAGCCGACCACGTCGACCATCTCTTTGTTGCCCTGGGCAACGCCAATGATCTTGTCGGCCGGGGCCACTTGCTTGGTTTTGTCAGCCGGGCCTGCCGGCACCAGACGCACGACTTTCACCTGATCGTTGTCGCTCTGCAACACGGCGCCGATGCCTTCGAGGGACAGGCTCATGTTGATGTCGAAGTTCTCCGCGTTATCCGGCGACAGATAGTTGGTGTGCGGGTCGTACGACATGGCGAAGGTGTTGATGTACGCCTGGAAGATGTCTTCCGGACGGGTCTGGTCCAGGCGCGCCAACTGGTTCTTGTAGCGCTTGGTCAGGGTTTCCTGGATCTGCTTGGGCTCTTTGCCGGCGATCTTCATCCGCAGCACTTCGTCCTTGACGCGTTTGCGCCAGAGGTCGTCGAGTTCAGCGGTGGATTTGAGCCAAGGGGCGTCCTTGCGATCGATCAGCAAGGTCTCCCTGGTGGTGAAGTCCATCTTGTCGACGCCTTTGTTCAGCTCGGCAAGGGCGAAGTCCAGACGCGCCTTGACGCGGTCCAGATAGCGCTTGTAGATGGTGAACCCGGCGTTGAGGTCGCCGCTCTTGAGGAAGTCGTCGAACTGGGTTTTCCACTTGTCGAATTCAGCGATGTCGCTGGACATGAAATAGCTGCGCGACGGATCCAGCAGCTTGAGGTAGCTGTCGTAGATGATCACCGAGCGCGCATCGTCCAGCGGCGGCTTGCTGTAGTGGTGACGCTTGAGCAACTCGACGACGTTCAGGCTGGCGATGACTTCATCGCGATCAGGCTGCAACTTGTCCCAGCTGTTGGCTGCGAATGTAGTGCCCGACACCGGCAACAGACCGATACCGATGAAAAGAGCGAGGGCGGTGCTGGGGAGCAGATGCTTCATGCTGATTCGACGCGGGGACAATTGATAACGCATATTAGGCCGTCTTTGAAGTCGCCGGTTCTACGAGAGCCGGTCGCATAATGCAAAAAGCCCGGCGCTACAGCTTCGGGCTCAGTCCAGACTCACTATGGAGGCACTGTGAAGGCATTGCAAGGCGTTGACGGTCAAGTGGCATGGGTTGAAGAGCCGAGTCCTGCGTGCGATGTAGGACAAGTCCGCATCCGCGTGGCGGCAGCCGGCCTCAATCGCGCCGATTTATTACAGAAAGCGGGGCTGTATCCGCCTCCGCCGGGTGCCAGCCAAGTGCTCGGTCTAGAGTGTTCCGGGGTCATCAGCGAGGTCGGCGCGGGCAGTGCGTGGCAGGTCGGCGATCGGGTGTGCGCCTTGCTGGCCGGGGGCGGCATGGCTGAAGAGGTGGTTGTCGATGGGCGGCACGTGCTGCCGGTTCCCGAAGGCGTTTCGCTGATCGAAGCCGCCGCATTGCCCGAGGTTTATGCAACAGTCTGGCTGAATGTGTTTCAGCTTGCGGCGCTCAAGCCGGGTGAGAAAGTTCTCCTGCATGCCGGCGCCAGTGGAATCGGTTCAGCCGCCATTCAGCTGTGCAAGGCGTTTGGTAACCCGTGCTGGGTCAGCGTTGGTTCGGCCGAGCGTCTGGCTTACTGCGAGTCGTTGGGCGCGCAGGGCGGCGTGCTGCGTACCGACGATCTTGAGAGCCTGCGCGATTTCGGTCCGTTCGATGTGATCCTCGATCCGGTCGGCGGCAACTATTCGGCGCTGAACCTGAAGCTGGTGGCGCTGGATGGGCGTTGGGTGCTGATCGGTCTGATGGGGGGCCGTGATGCGAAACTGGATCTGGCGCAGGTGCTGGCCAAGCGCGTGCAACTGCTCGGTTCGACATTGCGCAGTCGCAGTGATCAGTTCAAGGCAGATTTGCTCAGCGATCTCGGCCAGCAGGTGTGGCCGTTGTTTTCTGAAGGGCGGTTGCGTCCGCAATTGGCCAAGGCGTTTGCGGTGAAGGATGCCGAGGCGGCGTTTGCCGAGTTGGCGAGTAATACGGTGGCGGGCAAGCTGGTGTTGGTGATTGACGAGGGATTGAGCTGACAATACAGCCCTCCTGCAGGGGTCGGTTTATTTCCAGAGATGGATTGGCCAGCCGGATTTTTCTGCGTGTTCGAGCAGCACCGGGTCCGGATTGACCACATGCGGGAAGTCCACTTTCAGCAACAACGGCAGATCATTACGCGAGTCGGAGTAAAAACTCGCGCCTTCGAGGTTCTCTTCTTCCGCATCCAGCCACTCCAGCAAGCGGGTGATCTTGCCTTCGCGATAGGTCAGGGTGCCGACGGTCTTGCCGCTGTAAACGCCGTGGGCGACGTCCAGTTCGATGGCCAGCACCTCGTCGATGCCCAGGCGTTCGGCAATCGGCTTGACCAGGTGCGTACCCGACGCCGAGATCACCAGAATGCGGTCGCCGGCCTGGCGGTGTGCGGCGATGGTTTTGGTCGCGTCGCTGAAGATGATCGGTTCGATGAAATCTTCTACCCACGGGCTCACCAAATGTTCGATTTCTGCAGGCGTGCGACCGATCAGCGGTTCAAGGCTGAAGGCCATGTAGTCTTCCATCGCCAGGTGGCCGCGCCCGTAAGCGTCCATCAACTCCTTGTCACGCTGCATGAACGAATCGCCATCGACCCAGCCGAGGCGAACCATTTGCTCGCTCCAGAGCGAGGAGCAGTCGCCGTGGATCAACGTTTCGTCCAGATCAAAAATTGCCAGGGCCATCGGTTCTCTCCGAGAACAGCTGCAAGCTACAAGCGTTGAGCTGCAAGAATTAAAATCAGATACACCGCAGTCTACAGCTTGAAGCTTGTAGCTCGAAGCTTGCAGCTTGCAGTTGCTCCTAAGCTACTTCACACAGCGCCGTCGGATCGATGGAAAGTGCCAGGCGCTGACCATCGGGAAGCAGATCGGCCGCCGAGCGGTTGAGCACATCCACCACCAATTCCACGCCGCGCGCTTCGACTCGGTAACGGATCACATTGCCCAGCAGGCTATGGCTGCGGATCTGTGCGTCGGGTTCGCCGTTGAGGCTCAGTTCGATGGCTTCCGGACGAATCGCGATGCGGTGGTTGATCGGCCGTTGCAGCAGCTTCGAGGCGTCCTCGGCATCGAGCAGGTTGTAATTGCCGATGAAGCCGGCGGCGAACACGTCGACCGGCGCGGTGTAGAGGGTTTCGGCGTCGCCGCTCTGGACGATCCTGCCCTGATTCATCAGGAAGATTCGATCCGACATGGTCAGCGCTTCTTCCTGATCGTGGGTGACGAAAATCGTGGTCAGGCCGAGTTCGCGCTGGATCTGTCGGATCTGCTCGCGCAGGTGTTTGCGAATCCGTGCATCAAGGGCCGACAGCGGTTCATCGAGCAGCAGCAAACGCGGACGTGTAACCAACGAGCGGGCGAGGGCGACGCGCTGGCATTGACCGCCGGACAGCTGATGCGGGTAGCGGCTGGCAAAGTCGTGCAGTTCAACCAGTTTCAACACCTCGGAAACGCGTTTATGGCTGTCGTCGCTATTGACCTTCTGCATGCGCAAACCGAAGGCAACGTTCTGCTCGACGGTCATGTTGGGAAACAGCGCATAGCTCTGGAACACCATGCCGATGCCGCGTTTCTGCGGGCTCAACGGGACGATGTCGACGCCGTCGAGCAGGATCTGCCCGCCATCCACCGGCGTCAGTCCGGCGATGCAGCGCAACAGGGTCGACTTGCCGCACCCGGACGGGCCGAGCAAGGTAACGAACTCACCCTTGTTGATCTCGCAGTTGATGTCGCTGAACACGGTGGTGCCCGCGTAGTTTTTCTGCAGGTGTTGGACGCTGACATAGCTCATTCGCTTTTGTCCTTGTTCAAGGTGTTGGCGATCCAGGTCAGGACCAGCACGAAAAGGAAATACGAGATCACCAGCGCACTGGTGAAGTGGCCGCTGCTGTTGCGCATGTTGTTCAGGTACACCTGCAGGGTTTCGTAGCGGGTGCCGACGAGGATGTTGGCGAAGACGAACTCACCGAACAGGAACGAGAACGACAGCAGCAACGCGACCATCAGGCCTTTGCGCAGGTTCGGCAGCACCACCAGGATTGCCGCTTGAAAGGTACTGGCGCCGAGCAATTGTGCGGCGTCCATCAGGTCGCGCAGGTTGATCGCTTGCAGGTTGTTGGTGATCGCCCGGTACATGAAGGGTAGCGCCACGGTGAAGTAGCAGCCGATCAGAATCCACGGCGTGCCGACCATCGCCATCGGCCCGGAGCCGTAAAGCTGCAACAGGCCCACCGAGGACACCACCGGCGGCACCGCAAAGGGCAGCAGGATCAGGATGTTCATCAGCGCATCGAGTTTCGGGAAGTGGTAATGCACCACGAACAGCAGCGGCAGGATCAGCACCACCGACAGCACCAGCGCGCCGACGCACACCAGCAACGACTGGCCAAAGGCGTGAAGGAAACGCGGATCGCTCCACAGCTGGATGTACCACTTGAAGGTAAAGCCGCTGGGCAGAATGGTCGCCGACCAACTGCTGGCGATCGAATACACCAGTGTGCCGGCCAGCGGCAGCAAGAGAATTGCGAACAACAGGTACACCACGACGCGGTGGTAGAGACCGGCGGGGCCGAATTCAGCGCGAGACATGGTAGCTCCTCTTCAACAGCAGTTGATGCACGACGGTGACGATGGTCATCAGCGCCACCAGCACCACGGCCAGCGCGCTGGCCAGGTTCGGGTCGAGAGAGATGTCTCCGGAAACCATTGCCGCGATTCGGATCGGCAGCACGTTGAAGTTACCGGTGGTCAACGCATACACCGTGGCATAGGCGCCGAGGGCATTGGCCAGCAGAATCACGAACGTGCCGAGCAACGCTGGCGTCAACACCGGCAAACCGATGTGCCGCCAGAATTGCCAGCCATTGGCACCCAGCAGGGCGGCGGATTCGCGCCAGTCTTCGCGCAGCGCGTCAAAGGCCGGGTAGAGCAACAGCACGCCGAGGGGAATCTGAAAGTAGGTGTAGAGAATGATCAGGCCGGTTTTCGAGTACAGGTTGAAGTCTTGAATGATCCCCGACTGTTTCAACATGATCGTGATGCTGCCGTTGAAACCGAGCAGGATGATGAACGCGAATGCCAGCGGCACGCCGGCGAAGTTGCTGGTCATGTTGGCGAAGGCGTTGACGAAGTTGCGCAGTTTCGAGTCGACCCGACGTAGCGAATACGCACCGAGGACGGCGATCAGGATGCCGAACACGCTCGACCAGAAGCTGATCTCAAGGCTGTACTGGATCGCCTGTCGATAGAATTTCGATCCGAAAATTTTGCTGAAATTGGCCAGGCCCCAACCGGAATCTTCCGATTGCAGGCTGTTGATCATCACCCAGACAAGCGGGGCGATTTCGAAGACGATGAAGAACAGCGCGAACGGCACCAGACACAGCGCCGCCAGCCATTTGCCGCGAGTCATGGCGTTCACTTGAGCAGCTCCCGGCACACAGGTTTATCGTGGGGCACGCCGAGCAGTTCGCAGACAGTGCCGCAGATTTCGGTCTGTCTGGGTGCGGCTTCCGCGTTCAGGCTGAAGGCATCGCCGAGGACGAACAACGGCACCTGGCGCTCTTCCGGCAGCAGGCCGTTGTGCGAGCGGTCGTTGTTCATGCCGTGGTCGGCGGTCACCAGCACTTGATAGCCGGCGTCGAGCCAGCCTTGCAGGTAATCGGCGAGAACGATGTCGGCCGAGCGCGCGCTGTTGCGATATTGCGAGCTGTCGAGGCCGTGCTTGTGCCCGGCATCGTCAATGTTCATCGGATGGACGAGCAGGAAATTCGGCGCGTGGCGCAGGCGCAGGTTTTCTGCGTCGGCGAACAGGTGCGAATCCGGGTAGTGGTCGTTCCAGTAGAAATGCCCGTGCTGGATCGGCAGGGACGGATCGTCGGTGTGTCGATCACGCGCCGCGACGAAAGGTGAGCGGTTGTACAGCTCACTGACCCAGTGATAGGCCGCCGCAGCGGTTTTCAGCCCGGCATCGCGTGCGTAGTGATAAATGCTGCGCTGACTGGACAGGCGCGAGACGTTGTTGTGAACGATGCCGCTGTCGATCGGCGGCACGCCGGTGAGAATGCATTCGTAAAGCGGTCGGGACAGGGCCGGCAGTTCGCACTCCAGTCGATAGAGCGCGGCGCGTCCTGCGCCAGCATAAGCCTGCAGATGCCCCATGGCGTGACGCGCAACCTCGTAGTTGAGGCCGTCGAGCACGACAAGGATGACGTTGTGCTTCATAGGGGCAAGAACTCCGCGAAACAGTGAATTCAAATTCAGCCGAGATTCCCTTGTAGGAGTGAGCCTGCTCGCGATAGCGGTGGTTCAGCCAACATGGTTGGTGAATGTTCGACCGCTATCGCGAGCAGGCTCGCTCCTGCAGGGGGATTTGTTTCAGGTCACAGAGAGTGGTGATCTGAAGCCTTACTTCATCTCTACGATGACTTCCTCGTTCCACACCTGCGGCAAGGATTTGGAGGTCTTTTCCCAGGCATCGGCGTCCTTGATCGGGGTGACCTTCTTGTACTGCTCGTTCGGCAGCAGTTTGGCTTTGACGTCTTCCGGCAGTTGCAGGTGTTCGGCACGGATCGGACGGGCGTTGCCGCGGGCGAGGTTGGTCTGGCCGGCGTCGCTGAAGATGTATTCGCGGGTCAGCTTGGCGGCGTTGGGGTTTTTCGCGTACTTGTTGATGATCGTGGTGTAGCCGGAAATCACCGAACCGTCGGACGGGATCAGCACCACGTAATCATCCGGGTTGGCCATCTTGGCTTTGTAGCTCAGGCCGTTGAAGTCCCAGACCACACCGACTTCGATCTCGCCTTTTTCCATGGTGGCGATGGTCGGATTGGCCATCGACAGGCGACCCTGTTTGGCGATGTCAGCGAACAGCAGCAGGGCCGGCTTGATGTTCTTCTCGTCGCCACCGTTGGCCAGTGCCGCGGCGAGTACACCGTTGGCCGCTTGCGCGGCGGTGCTCACGTCACCGATGGACACCTTGTATTTGCCGCTTTTCAGGTCAGCCCATTTGGTCGGCACTTCGGAGCCGTGCAGCAGCTTCTTGTTGACGATGAAGGCGATGGTGCCGGTGTAGGCCAGCGCCCAGTTGCCGTCCTTGTCCTTGGCCCAGTCCGGAACCTGATCCCAGGTGCTTGGCTTGTACGGTTGCACCACGCCTTGCTTGACCGCGATCGGGCCGAAGGCCGCGCCGACGTCGCCGATGTCGGCGGTGGCATTGTCTTTCTCGGCGGCGAACTTGGCGATTTCCTGCGCCGAGCTCATGTCGGTGTCGATGTGTTTCAGGCCATAGGTCTTGGCCAGGTCTTCCCAGGTACCTTTCCAGTTGGCCCAGTCATCCGGCATGCCGACGCTGTTGACGGCGCCTTCCGCTTTGGCAGCGGCTTCGAGGGTTTTCAGATCGGTGCCGGCCGCCATGGCGGAGGTGCACAGTGCAATGGTCGAGCCTAACAGTGTTGCCAGGAAAAGCTGTTTCATTCCGAAGCTCCTTGGTCGTGTTCAACGCTGCGATTGCGGTATGTGTTGGTCTAGGTCAGCAATACCTGAGCCAATTTAAGCGGGCTGGATGACACTTTAATGTCGGCAGCGGTTTGTCCGGCCTTTTCTGTGCCCGGTGTGGGCAGGTGCTCGCTAAGCGTAGACCAAGCCCCGAGGCCCGGTAGGCAAGGGACTTGGCCGATGTATTGCAAGTCGTGAGGACGACCGTTGAGCAGTTTTGTCATCTGCCGGTCATCTGCAGTGCCTAGGCTTGCGACATCAGGAAACGGCTTTTTGGCCTTGCGCTTTTGCCCCGAAACAGTGCTGGTCTAGTCCAGATAGGTAACGTTGATGCGTGATGAGGCAACAAAAGCGGTGACAGCGATTGGCCAGGTGTTGCAGGAGCAACTCGATCACGGCTTGCTGGCGGCGGGCAGCAAGTTGCCGGCCGAGCGCAAGCTCAGTGAGTTGTTCGGCACGACGCGTATTACCGTGCGCGAGGCGTTGTTGCAGCTGGAAGCGCAGGGGCAGATTTATCGCGAGGAGCGCCGTGGCTGGTTCGTGTCGCCGCCGCGTCTGGCGTACAACCTGATGCAGCGCAGTCACTTTCACGCGATGGTCAGTGCGCAGGGGCGGGTGGCGTCGACCGAGGTGATTTCCGCACGTTTGCAGCCAGCGTCGGCGGCGGTGTGTGCGTGGTTGCAGTTGCCGGCGCTGTCGAGCGTGATTCAGATTTGCCGGTCGCGGCGCATTGACGGGCGATTGGTGTTGTATGTGGAGCACTATTTGAATCCGCAGTTTTTTCCGGGGATTCTCGAGTTCGATCTGAATCAGTCGATGACCGAGTTGTATGCGCGGCATTTTGATTTGCACTATGGGCGGGTGCGCTTTGAGATTGTGCCGACTTCATTGTCGGTGGATGCGGCGGCCGCTTTAAGGGTTTCGGTGGGGAGTCCGGGGTTGCGGATTGCACGGGTCAATTATGATCAGCATGAGCGGTTGATTGATTGTGATCTGGAGTTTTGGCGGCATGATGCGATTCACGTTGGGGTTGATGTGGTTTGAGGTTCCTTGACCTTGGCGGCCTCTGGGCCGACCAGGTTCTGGTTGTTTTGGGGGCATATCCGTTGCTTCGGGTGGTGCTGATGGCGGTTTCGCCCTTACGGCGAGTCCCTTTTTCAAACGCCAAAAAGGAACCAAAAGGCTTTGCTCCTGCGTTCGGCCCTCGCAGGCTCGGGTCCCTTCGCTCCGGGACCGATCCGGGCGCAGCGGCTACGGTTTGCTTCGCTGCACCTCCTTCCGCTGTGTACGACTTCGTCGTACGGTCGCTGCGCTCCCACGCCCGGATCAATCC
>NZ_JBUDGD010000093.1:0-12804 GCF_055484735.1 Pseudomonas sp. 15C
ATGCTTCACGATCCTTGTGAAGTGGGTTTGATAACTCACTGTAGCCCAGAACCCTCACCCCAGCCCTCTCCCGGAGGGAGAGGGAGCAGATCTCGATTGCTTCAAAACTTGAGTTCGGCTCGATATCTCATGTCATCGTAACTCGCTAAAACAACGCGGTCAGTCCCCTCTCCTTCCGGGAGAGGGTTAGGCGGGCGGCGTTCCGATGAGGGGCTTTTGACTTTGATCAGCCAAGTCAGAACGCTACAGACGTCTGCACATAAACCGTCCGCGGTTCCCCCACATACTTACCCTTGTTGTTGTCATCGAACGAGCGCGTGAAGTACTGCGTGTTGAAAATGTTCTTCACCCCCACCGCCACGTTCAGATCGGACAACTGCGGCCCGAAGTCATACCCTGCGCGGCTGCTGAACAGCATATAGCCGGGGATCTTGCCAGTGCTGCCGTCAGCACTTTCTTTTGAAGTGTTGGCGTTGTCGGCGAACTGGTCGCTCTGGAAGGTGCTGTCCAGATTGAGCTTCCATGGCCCTTCGGTGTAGCCGACGCCCAGCGTGCCTTTGTGCTTCGAAGAGAACGGCACGCGGTTGCCCTTGTTCGGGCCGTCTTCGCGGATGGTCGCGTCAACATAGGCGTAGCTGGCGTAGACATCGAATCCAGCCAGCGCCGGATTCAGGTCGTCGAGCGCGTAGTTGATGCTGGTCTCGATGCCTTGATGGCGGGTTTCACCGCGGGCGATCACCGAATCGTTGGTCTGGTTGCTTTCGTACTGGTTGTCGAAGTTGATCAGGAACGCGCCGATCTCCGCACGCAACGCGCCGTTGTCGTAGCGCGTGCCGACTTCCCAGGTGCGCGCCTTTTCCGGTTTCACTTCGCCGCTGGTGACGCGGTTGGGCATCTGGCTGTACTGCACGCTGCCGAACGAGCCTTCGGTGTTGGCGTACAGGTTCCAGCTGTCGTTCAGGTGATAAAGCACATTCAGCGCAGGCAGCGCAGTGTTGTAGTCGCCCTTGTATTTGACGTTGGTCAGCTTGTTCGTCTGCTGCGACTCGATCATTTCGTAGCGCACGCCGGGGGTGATGGTCCATTTGCCGATATCGATGCGATCGTCGACGAAGAACGCATTGGCCTCGGTGCCACCACGGGTGTCGCGGTCATTGCGGCTGTTGGTGGTCGGGTACTCGTTGCTGGCGATCGGCGTGCGATAGCGCAGTTCGTGGCCGGCTTCGTTGATGTAGCGGTAGCCGACGCCGACTTCATGGCTGGTCGGACCGAGGTCGAAACCTTGGGCGAAACGGGTTTCCAGACCGCGCACCCAGTACTCGCGCGGCGACAGCGACAGGAACGTGCCCTGGTCCAGATAACCGCTGCGCAGGGTTTTGGTGAAGAAGGTGTTGGCAGTGAATTCGCGGCGATCTTCCTGATAGCGATAGCCGAAGTTGAACATTGTGCGACGGCCCCAGAACTGGTCTTTCGGCCGCGTCGACTGGTACGGATCGGCGTCGTAATCGGCGACGTTCAAACCACCGGGCATGTCAGCCTTGCCTTCGTAATATTGGGCCATGGCGTTGAAGCTGTTGGCCTCGTCGAGCTGGTATTTGCCCTTGAGAATCAGGTCGTCGATTTCAGTGTCGCTGTGTTCGCGCCAGTCGCCGCCGCGAGTGCCGGAGTACAGCAACGCGCCGCCGAGGCCATTGGCGTTGGTGCCACCGGCCAGCAGGTTGGCGCTGGTCTTGAAGCCGTCGTGGCTTGACGAAGGGCTGGTTTCGGTCTGGAAACCGCCTTTCACGGTCGGCTCATCGGGAATCGCCCGGGTCACGAAGTTGACCACGCCGCCGACGTTCTGCGGACCGTAACGCACCGCGCCACCGCCGCGCACGACGTCTACGGCGTCCATGTTGCCCATGCTGATCGGTGCGAACGACAGCTGCGGCTGGCCGTAAGGCGCGAAGGGCACCGGGATGCCATCCATCAACACGGTCGAGCGCGCGGCCAGACGTGGATTCAAACCACGGATGCCGAAGTTCAGCGCCATGTCATGGCTGCCGGTGCCGTTGTTTTCCGGGGCGTTGACGCCGGGGATGCGGTTGAGCACATCGCGCGCCTGTGTGGCGCCCTGGCGCTCAAATTCTTCGCGGCGGATCACGTCGCGAGCGCCGGGATGTTCGAACACGTTGATCTGCGCCGCATCGCCAAGCCAGTCGCCGACGACTTTCGACGTGTCCAGCTCCAGCGCCGCGTCTGCCTGCGGTTGCAGGCTGAAGGCGTTGTCGCCCTCGGCGCGGGCCTGCAGACCGGTGCCTTCGAGTAAGGCATCGAGGCCTTGCTCGGTGGTGTAGTTGCCCTCCAGGCCTCGGCTTTGCAAACCACCGGTGACCTGCGAGCCAAAGGAGATCAGCACCCCGGCCTCGCGGCCGAATTGATTGAGCGCGTTTTCCAGCGACGACGGCGCAATGTGATAAACCTTGGCATCAGCGGCCAGCGCCGCGGGCAGGGCGCTGAAGCTCAGGCTGGCGCCAAGGACGACGTTGCGCAGGGTGCGAGCCAAGGGTGTGAGGCGGGTGGGATGCATGGCGGATGATCCTGAGAAGGTTGAATCAAGGGGGCTTTCCTTCTCTGTCACGCCAGATCTGAAAAACGGCTCATTTATTTTTCAGGTGCTTCGGACCCGCGCTTCGACGCTCACCCAGTAGCGGGTAAACCGCCGGACTTTGACCGGCAGACTGATTTGCAGCAGGTCGAGAATCTGCTCGCTGTCGTCCAGTGGATAAGTCCCGGAGATCAGCAGATCGGCGACTTTCTTGTCGCAATGCAGCTGACCGCGACGGTAGCGGCCCAACTCGTCGAGGAAGTCGCCCAGGCGCATGTGCGCGGCGACCAGCATGCCGTCAGTCCAGGCGCCGCTGTTGGCATCCAGCGGTTTGGCGTCGCTGATGACACTCGCAGTAAAACTCAGCTGGCGCGCGACCGGCAGCAGCACGGGCGCGCGTTGATCGAGGGTCAGTTCGACGCGCCCGGCAAACAGGGCGATCTGTGTTCGATCGGCAAACTGACGCACATTGAGGCGCGCGCCTTGAGCGTTCAGAACGCCTTGCGCGGTGCGGATTGCGAACGGTTTGGCAGTGCTCAGGAGCATTTCGCCCTCGAGCAGGCGAATAAGGCGTTGCGCGCCATCGATATCCACGGCACTCGCGGTGTTGAGCTGCAACAGATCGTCGCCACCCAGCGACACCTTGCGCCGCTGCCCCAGCGGCGTGCGGTAATCGGCGAGCAACGACGGCAGCGGCGTGTGCTCGCGCAGGCCCCAGGTCATGGCCGAACCGGCGCCCAGAATCAGCAACAGTTTCAGCGCCTGCCGACGGCTGGCGGACTTCGGCCCGTTCAGCGCCGCATGGGCCAGCGGCGACGCCACACCGCGCAAACGCTGATTGACCCGCTGCATGTGTTCCCAGGCGCGGCGATGTTCGCTGTGCGCGTCCAGCCATTGCTGCCAGGCCTGTTGCTGGCGCGGGCTGAGGGCGCCTTGCTGCATTTCCAGCAGCCAGTGCACGGCCTGCTCGGCCACTTGCGCGGAAAAATCCGGAGTGCGGTTCATAAAGCGAAATAGCAGCGCAGCGCCGCTTTGTGCAGGTGTCGTTTGACCGTGGCCACGGAGATGCCCAGTTCTGCGGCGATCTGTGGGTAGGTCAGGCCATCGACCTGCGCCAGCAAAAAGGCGCGTTTGACCGTACGCGGCAGTCCGTCGAGCAATGCGTCCAGCTCCATCAAGGTCTGCAGGATGATCGCTTTGTGTTCTTCCGATGGCGCGACGATCTCCGGCATCTGCGCCAGGGTTTCGAGGTAGGCGCGCTCCAGATCCTGGCGGCGGTAATGGTTGAACAGCACGCGTTTGGCGAGGGTGGTCAGGAACGCGCGCGGCTCGATGATCAGTGGCGGCTCGCGCGCAGTCAGCACTTTGATGAAGGTGTCCTGTGCCAGGTCCGCCGCGCTATCCGGGCAGCCGAGCTTGCGTCGCAACCAGCCGTTGAGCCAGCTGTGATGAGCCTGATAAAGCGATTCGACGGAGTGGGCGGACGACAACGGAATGACTCCGGACGCAAAGCAGGCGTCGAGAACGTGCGTTAGAGAACAAGAACGGTTCGCATTGTAGGGCCGAGTGCATCGTCCGGCAATCAGAAGCTTTTGCGTATGAGAATATTTATCATTAATATCGCTTGCTTGATCCGGCTCGTCTGCCGGACGTTTTTCGTTTCAGGGTCGAAACATGAAAGACAAACTCGCCACATTGCCCATGTCCTGTCGCCTGGCCGTCACCTCACGGGTGTTGGCGGCGGTGTTCGGTGGTTATCTCGTTGCCGCGCTGGCCAGCGTGACGCTGGCCCTGTGGTTGCCGCTGGGCCGTGCCGACGCGCTGGTGACCGGCATGGCCGTTTCGTTTCTGGTCTACCTGGTCGCCGTACTCTGGTGCATTGCCTGTCGTACGGCGTGGTCGGCGTGGGTCGGCTTGCTGGTGCCAAGCGTGATTCTGGCGACCGTTTCCGGCGTCGTGCGGGGCTTGGGGCTGGCATGAAACAAGGCTTTCATCAGGTCACCGCCTGCCTGCAGACATGGGCGCAGCGCTGAGATGCTGATCGGTCTGCCACCGGAGTCGCGCGACGACGAGCCGCATGGCGCGCGTGCGCATTTTCTCCAGGTGTTTCTGTCGCAGCGCTCCCAAATGGAAGCGCTGGTGAACCGTCGTGTCGGTTGCCGCGCGACGGCGGCGGATCTGGTACAGGATCTGTTTTTGCGTTTCTGGCGACGACCGCTGGTGCAGGTCGAAGAGCTCAGCACCTACCTGTTGCGCTGCGCCGGCAACATTGCCATCGATCATCTGCGCAGCGAAGGCACGCGCTTGCGCGTCAATGAAGGCTGGCAACCGGACGAGCCGCACAGCCAAGGCAGCGAGCCGCAAGCCGCGCTCGAAGCCGGCAATGACCTGCGCCATGTCGAAGCGGCGTTGCGCGCCTTGCCCGAGCGCACCCGGCAGATTTTCCTGCTCAACCGCATCCACGGGCGCAAGTACGCGGACATAGCCAAAGCCATGGGCTTGTCCCAAAGTGCCGTGGAAAAACATATGATGCGCGCTCTCGAGGCCTGCAAGGCCAGCCTGCGCAACCCCGCGCCACGTCTGCCAGGGAAAGCACCGTGAACCCCGCCGATAACATCGTTCCGACGCCCGCCCAGGAACAGGCCGCTCTGGCCTGGCTGAGCCTGCTGCATGACCGGCCCAGCGCCGGCGATCAACTGACCTTCAGCCAGTGGCTGCGCGCCGACCCGGCCCACGCCGAGGCGTATGCGCAGGCGCAGGTGCTGTGGGAGCTGAGCGAAGGCCCGGCACAAACCCTGGCCGATGAAGAGGCGTTGGCGTTGCAGGGTTATCTCGAAGCGATGGACCGTCCGCGACGTTCGCCGGTTTTGCGCTGGTCAGCGGCGCTGGCCATGGCGGCGTGTCTGCTGTTGATGGTCAGCCTCGGCACGGGATGGCAAGCGCAGCGCTGGCTCGATGATCTGGGCGCCGATCATGTGTCGGCGCCGGGCGAGATCCGCACGGTGACGCTGGCCGATCAATCGCAAGTGACGCTGGATGCCGACAGCGCGATTGCCGTGGATTTCAGCCACGGCGAGCGGCGTGTACAACTGCGCCGTGGCGCCGGATTTTTCAGCGTCAGCCACACCGGCGAGCCGTTTATCGTCGCGGCGGAGAACGGTGAGGCGCGGGTGCTCGGCACCCAATTCGAAGTGCGTTTGCAGCCTCATGGCGCGCAGGTCACGGTGCTGTCAGGACGGGTGGGCGTAACGGCGAGCCGCGATGACGAGCAGCAGATTCTCACGGCCGGGCAGCAGGTGGCTTATGGCGAGGGTGCGGCGGAAAAACTTCATGCGGTCGACAGCGATGCGCAACTGGCCTGGCGTCAGGGTTGGCTGACGTATTACAAATCGACGCTGGCCGAGGTGGTCGAGGATTTGCGCCGCTATTACCCGGGACGGATCGTATTGCTCAACGATGAGCTGGCGGCGCGCAAGGTCAGCGGGAGCTTCCCGAGCAAGGATCCGCAGGCGGTGCTCAATTCGTTGCAGGGGGTGTTGGGGTTTGAGCAGCATCGGGTGTTGGGGCGTCTGATTATTTTGCGCTGAGCCGTCTGACGCCATCGCGAGCAGGCTCACTCCTACAGGGGAAACGCATTTCAGATGTAGGCATGAGCCTGCTCGTGATGGCGCCGTATCAGTCACCGCAAAAATAATTTCAGATTATGAGTGAGGTAAACCCAGCCCCCATCCGTGTAGTGACTGAAACTGCGAGTCATTCGCATCCGTTGCGGTTCTACACAGGTCATTGAGTCATGAAGTCCAGGGCAAAATCGGGTTCGGTCAAACAGTGGTTGGGCAGGTCGGCGTTGAGTTTTTCGGCACTGGCGCTGTTGCCGGTCAGCGTTGCATTGGCCGCTGAAACGCTCAGCAGCCAGGCGCAAAAGCAGTACAGTTTTTCGCTGGCCGCCAAACCGCTGCCGCAAGCCTTGAGCGACTTCAGCCGCGTGACCGGGCAAAGCGTGGTCTACACCGACGAAGCGCCGTATGGGCTGACGGCACCGGCGGTCAACGGCCAGATGAGCGCCGAACAGGCATTGCAACGCTTGCTCAGCGGCTCCGGCCTGAACTTCCGCCGCACCGACGGCCACACGCTGGCGCTTGAGCCCAAACCCACCGAAGGCGCGCTGAACCTCGGCGCGACCACCATCACTTCGACGCGTGACGACTCGACCAGCTATCAGCCACCGGAAACCAGTTCAGTGATGCGTTCCTCGGCGTCGTTGCAGGAGATTCCGCAGACCGTCAATGTCATCCCGGCCCAGGTGATCCGCGATCAGGCGCCGCGCAATCTTGACGATGCGCTGGCCAATGTCAGCGGCATCACCCAAGGCAATACTTTGGGCAGCACTCAGGACTCGGTGATGACCCGCGGTTTTGGCGACAACCGCAACGGCTCGATCATGCGCGACGGCATGCCGATCGTGCAGGGTCGCGGCATGAACGCCACGGTTGATCGCGTCGAAGTGCTCAAGGGCCCAGCCTCGTTGCTCTACGGCATTCAAGACCCGGGAGGGGTGGTCAACCTGGTCAGCAAGAAACCGGAACTTACGCCCTATAACGCGCTGACTCTGCGTGGCTCGACCTACGGCGAGGGCAAGAACGGCAGCGGCGGCAGCTTCGACAGCACCGGTGCGCTGGGCGATTCCGGGCTGGCCTATCGCATGGTGGTGGATCACGAAGACGAAGATTACTGGCGCAACTTCGGCACTCATCGCGAAACCCTGATTGCACCGTCGCTGGCCTGGTTCGGTGAAGACACTCAGTTGCTTTTCGCTTACGAGCACCGCGAATTTCTCACGCCATTCGACCGCGGCACGCTGATCGACCCGCGCACCAATCACCCGTTGGACATCTCGCGCAAACAGCGTCTCGACGAGCCGTTCAATGACATGGAAGGGCGCTCGGATCTTTATCATTTTGAAGCCGATCACCAACTCAACGACGATTGGAAAGCCCATTTCGGCTACAGCTGGAACCGCGAGACCTACGACGCCAGTCAGGTGCGGGTAACCGCGATCGACACGAAAAAAGGCACGCTGACCCGCAGCATGGACGGCACTCAAAACGCGATCAGCACCGACCGCTTCACCACCGCCAGCCTTGAAGGCAAGGTCAACGTGTTGGGTATGCAGCATGATCTGGTGTTCGGCGTCGATGACGAGTACCGCAAGATCTACCGCGAAGACCTGATCCGGCAGAAAAGCCTGACAACCTTCAGCTACGTCAATCCGGTGTATGGCCGCGAAGTGATGGGCACCACGGTTAGCGCGCCCGACAGCGCACAGACCGATGAACTGCGCAGCGATTCGCTGTTCCTGCAGGACTCGATCCACCTCACCGATCAATGGATTCTGGTCGCCGGTGGGCGTTTTCAGGAGTACGACCAGTACGCCGGCAAAGGTGTGCCGTTCAAGGCCAACACCGACAGCAACGGCCAGAAATGGGTGCCGCGTGCCGGCCTGGTATATCGCTACACCGACGCCTTGTCGTTCTACGGCAGCTACACCGAATCGTTCAAACCCAACTCGACCATCGCCCCGCTGAGCGGCAGCAGCACCGTGCTCGACGGCAGTATCGCGCCAGAAGAAGCCAAGTCGTGGGAGCTGGGCGCACGTCTGGATTTGCCGGGGCGCATCACGGGCAACGTCGCGGTGTTCGACATCAAGAAACGTAACGTGCTGGTGGCCAATGCCGAAGGCCCGACGACGCTTTACAGTGCTGCCGGCGAAGTACGTTCGCGTGGTCTCGAGGTGGACTTGAGCGGTCAGCTCAGTGACCGCTGGAGCATGATCGGCAGCTACGCCTACACCGATGCCGAAGTCACCGAAGACCCGGAATACAAAGGCAAGCGCCTACAGAACGTAGCGAAGAATTCCGGCTCGTTGTCGGCGGTGTACGACTTCGGCAGCGTGCTGGGCGGCGACCAGTTACGCATCGGCGCGGGCGCGCGTTATGTCGGTGAGCGCGCGGGGAACGCGGTGAATGATTTTGATCTGCCGAGCTACACCGTGGCTGATGCGTTTGCGACTTACGACACGAGGGTTGAAGGGCAGAAGGTCAAGTTTCAGCTGAACGTGAAGAACCTGTTTGACCGCACGTATTACACGTCTTCGGCGAGCCGGTTCTTTGTATCGATGGGGGATGCGCGGCAGGTTTCATTGTCGAGCACTCTGGAGTTTTGAATCAACGTCAAAAGCCCCTCACCCTAGCCCTCTCCCAGAGGGAGAGGGGACTGACCGTGTGTTATTCGAAAGTTACACCGACCTGAAAGTCATACATGGAATCCATAATCGACTCGGTGATTGAGGTCGATGTATGACGCCAGACACCGCGGTCGGCTCCCTCCCTCCGGGAGAGGGCTGGGGTGAGGGAAACAGGCTCAACGCAAAAACACCTGCCGATACTCACCCGGTGTCCCACCCAAAACCTGCTTGAACCGATTAGTGAAATGACTCGCACTGGCAAACCCGCACGCCAGCGCAATCTCACCCAGCGGCAGCATGGTCCCGCGCAACATCTGCCGCGCCCGATCCAGGCGCCGCGCCAGCACATATTGATGCGGTGGCAACCCGAAACTCGCACGGAACATCCGCGCGAAATGGTATTCCGACAGCGCACACAATCCGGCCAGTTGCCCCAGGCTGATCGGCTCTGCCAGTTGGCTGTCGATGTACGCCATCAGCTGTCGGCGTTGATGCGTCGCCAGCCCGCCCTTCAAGCGCAAACCCTGCCGCGCGCCGACCTGACTGAGCAAGGTGTGGCTGATCAATTCATGGGCGATGCTGCTGGTCAGCAAGCGCTCGGCGGGTTCGTCCCAGTTCAGCGCCAGTAATTGGCGAAAACGCTGTGCCTGTTGCGGGTCTTCGAGGAAGGTATGCTCGCGCAACTGCATCTCGCGCGGCTCGCGGTCGAGCAGGGTCACGCAGCCGAGGGCGAATTGTTCGGCGCTGAAATACAGGTGCGCCAGGCGAATGTCGCCGTTGACCACCCAGCCCGACTCATGCTCGGCCGGCAGGATGCACAGCTTGTCCGGTGCACCCTTTTGCTGCGGTTGGCCGCGACGAAACGTGCCGGTGCCACCGGCGATGTAGCAGGACACGGTGTGGTGACCCGGCGCTGAATATTCGCGGGCGTCGTGGTGATTGGTCCATACCGCGGCGGACAAGCCGTCGCCGAGCTCGGCGCTGTGCACCAGGCGGGCGTTCGGCGAGCTGTTGAGCTCTTGAAAGACTTGCAGGGTATCGATTGCGGCCATGGGTGATTTTCTCCGACGCCTTGCATGCTACTCCGTAGACACCCGGCTGCCAGCCCGTCACCCGAGAAAAGCGCAAGAATCTGCAAGCGTGCGCAGCGGCGCCGGACCGACACTCATGGTCTATCGAGGAGAATGCACCATGAACCTGTCGTTGTATTTGTTGACCGTACTGATCTGGGGCACCACGTGGATTGCCTTGAAATGGCAATTGGGCGTTGTGGCGATACCGGTATCGATCGTCTACCGCTTCGGCCTCGCTGCGCTGGTGTTGTTTGCGCTGTTGCTGCTCAGCCGCCGTCTGCAGCCGATGAATCGCCGCGGGCATCTGATTTGTGTGGCGCAGGGGCTGTGCCTGTTTTGCGTCAACTTCATGTGTTTCCTGACTGCCAGCCAGTGGATTCCCAGCGGGCTGGTAGCGGTGGTGTTTTCCACGGCGACGCTGTGGAATGCCCTCAACGCGCGGGTTTTCTTCGGCCAGCGCATCGCACGCAATGTGCTGATGGGCGGCGGGCTCGGTTTGTTCGGCCTGGGCCTGCTGTTCTGGCCGGAACTGGCCGGGCATCAAGCCAGCCCGCAAACCCTGTTGGGCCTGGGTCTGGCGCTGTGTGGAACCTTGTGTTTTTCGGCGGGCAACATGCTCTCGAGCCTGCAACAAAAGGCCGGCCTCAGACCGCTGACTACCAATGCCTGGGGCATGGCCTATGGCGCGGCGATGCTGACGCTGTGGTGCCTGGTCAAAGGCATCCCGTTCGACATGGATTGGAGCTCGCGTTACGTGGGCGCGCTGCTGTATCTGGTGATTCCGGGTTCGGTGATCGGTTTCACGGCCTATCTGACGCTGGTCGGGCGCATGGGCCCCGAGCGGGCGGCGTACTGCACGGTGCTGTTCCCGGTGGTGGCGTTGAACGTCTCGGCGTTTGCCGAAGGTTATCAATGGACAGCACCGGCGCTGATCGGTCTGGTTCTGGTGATGCTGGGCAACGTGCTGGTGTTTCGTAAACCGAAAACAGTGGCAGTCCCTGCGCAGGAACAGTTGGCTTGAATAATCGAGCACTGAACTTCAGTGCTCTAATTTCAATGTGATGTAAATCATCACCGGTAAAATGAAATCGACAATGTGCCGGGCCCAATCCTTGGCATTCCACGATTGCGAAGTGTCCATGTCGAACCATTCGACGCCCACGGTTTGCAGGCAAACGTAATAAATAAAAATCGCCACCAAAATACCCATGATCGAAAACTTTTTCGCTTCGTGGAACACTTCGGCGGGGGAGTTGATATGCCGATACAGCTGATAGGTGCCTACCAGGCAGAGCACGGTATAGGTGACTTCCATCGTGATGATGAACCAGTAGATCCGGTGGTGGACTATAGGCGAGTCAATGGCTCGATACCTGAGATTCTCGCTGGCGGTGGTGGTATCCATACTCAGGATATGAGCCACGTAAGTGTAATTGGATTCGTAGTCGGTAAAGTTGTGAAGTATCACCAATAGTCCAAAAAAACTGATGTAAGCCATCAGCATGACTTTGCTGTAACGGATCAGTTTTTCTGTGGTCAGGGTATTCAAGGTGTTGGCTCTCCATGGCGTATGTCGTTAGATAGACGGATGTGGAGAGCTTATAGTGCGGCTGTAGAATTTTGGTCAGTGTTAAATTTCAAGTTGTGTAGTGGTAAATAACGGACAAGTGGAATGTGCACTTGCCCGTTGTTTTTCAGCCGCGCCAGACTTGCGGGTTGACCAGATCCTGCGGACGTTCGCCGAGCAGTGCGCTGCGCAGGTTGGCCAGTGCGCGATTGGCCATGGCCTCGCGGGTTTCAGTAGTGGCCGAGCCAATATGCGGCAGGGTCACGGCGTTACTCAGCTGGAACAGGGGCGACTCGGCCAGCGGTTCCTTTTCGTAGACGTCCAGCCCGGCGCCACGGATGCGCTGGTTTTGCAGGGCTTCGATCAGTGCCGGTTCATCGACAACCGGGCCGCGCGAAATGTTGACGAGAATTGCGCTCGGTTTCATCAGCGCTAGTTCGCGATGGCTGATGAGGTGGCGGGTCTTGTCGCTGAGCGGCACCACCAGGCAGACGAAGTCGGCTTCGGCGAGCAGTTGCTCCAGGCTGCGAAATTGTGCGCCGAGTTCCTTTTCCAGTTCGGTCTTGCGGCTGTTGCCGCTGTAGATGATCGGCATGTTGAAGCCGAAGCGGCCACGGCGGGCCACGGCGGCGCCGATGTTGCCCATGCCGACGATGCCCAGGGTTTTGCCGTGGACGTCGCAACCGAACAGGGGCGCGCCGACGCTGGCTTGCCATTGGCCAGCCTTGGTCCAGGCGTCGAGTTCGGCGACGCGGCGGGCGCTGCTCATGATCAGGGCAAAGGCGAGGTCGGCGGTGCTTTCGGTGAGCACGTCCGGGGTGTTGGTGAGCATGATCCCGCGTTGGTTGAAGTAGTCGAGGTCGTAGTTGTCGTAACCGACAGAGACGCTGGAGACCACTTCGAGTTTTGTCGCGCTTTCGAGTTGTGCCTGGCCGAGTTTGCGGCCGACGCCGATCAGGCCGTGGACGTGGGGCAGGGCTTCGTTGAATTGCGCGTTGATGTCACCGGCCTTTGGGTTGGGGACGATGACGTCGAACTCCTCTTGCAGGCGTTCGATCATGGGCGGGGTGATGCGGCTGAAGGCCAGGACTGTTTTTTTCATTGCTTGGGGCTCGTCGTGCGGCTTGATTGAAAGCACGCTAACATTTTCTGGGCTGGGTTGTCTTGGCGGCCTCTGGGCCGGCCGGGCTCCTGGGGTTTTTGAGTGAATATCCGTTTTTTTGGGTGATGCTGGTGGCGGTTTCGCCCTTACGGCGAGTCCCTTTTTCAGACGCCAAAAAGGAACCAAAAGGCTTTGCTCCTGCGTTCGGCCCTCGCAGGCTCGGGTCCCTTC
>NZ_JBUDGD010000094.1:0-12785 GCF_055484735.1 Pseudomonas sp. 15C
GGCGATGCTGGAAGAGCTGATGGCGATGCCCAGTTGTCCTGTTTCGGCGCAACGGCCGACGATTGAAAACGTCATGAAGTGTTTGTCCTGTTCCGCCCTCCGGGAAAGGGTTAGGGTGAGGGCAAGGGCCGGTAACTTTTACATGTATATCCATACAGATAAAAGTTGCCCCCACCGCCAAGTCCGGCCATTCTGTGCACCTGTTCCGACCCTGATCGACGATGGTGGCTATGCGGCTGTACCTCTGTGAAAAACCCTCCCAGGCCAAAGACATTGCGGCCGTGCTCGGCGCCCGGCGTCGGGGCGACGGCTGCTGGTTGGGAACGGACGTCACGGTGACCTGGTGCATCGGCCATCTGCTCGAAACCGCGCCGCCGGATGCCTACGACGCACGCTACAAGCGCTGGGTGCTGGCGGACCTGCCGATCATTCCGGACAAATGGAAAATGACCGTCAAGCCGCGCACGGCCAGCCAGTTCAAAGCGGTGAAACGCCTGCTCGGCGAGGCCAGCGAACTGATCATTGCCACCGACGCCGACCGTGAGGGCGAGATGATCGCCCGGGAACTGGTCGAGCATTGCCGGTATCGCGGGCCGATCCGCCGCTTGTGGCTGTCGGCGCTGGATGAGGCCTCGATCCGCAAGGCCCTGGCCGCACTCAAGCCGGGCGCGGAGACCTTCAGCCTGTACCACTCGGCTTTGGGGCGTTCGCGAGCGGACTGGCTGATCGGCATGAACATGAGCCGTCTGTTCACCCTGCTCGGCCGCCAGTCGGGTTATCAAGGTGTGCTGCCGGTAGGCCGGGTGCAAACGCCGACCTTGCGGCTGGTGGTGGATCGCGACCGCAGCATCGCCGATTTCGTGCCTGTGCCGTTCTGGGCGATCGATGTCGATCTGCTGCACGACGGCACGCGGTTTACCGCGCAGTGGCGCGCGCCGACGGACGCCTGTGACGATCAGGAGCGCTGCCTGAATCAGCCGCTGGCCCAGCAGGCAGCGGCGGCGATCGGCAATGCGGCCAGCGCGCGGGTGGTCAAGCTGAAAACCGAGCGCATGCGCGAAGTGGCACCCCTGCCCTTCGATCTCGGCACTCTGCAGGAAGTCTGCTCGAAGAAACTCGGCCTCGGCGCGCAGGAAACCCTCGACATCGCCCAGGCGCTGTACGAAACCTACAAAGTCATCACGTACCCGCGCAGCGATTGCGGTTACCTGCCGCTGAGCCAGCACAGCGAAGCGCCGGGCATTCTTGCGGCGCTGCGTCAGGCCGATCCCGGCCTCGAAGCGCTGCGAGGCCATCTCGAACCACAGCGCCGTTCACGCGCATGGAACGACGCCAAGGTCAGCGCTCACCATGGCATCATCCCCACCGCGGCGGCGAAAAACCTCGAACGCCTGACCGGCAAGCATCGCGCGGTGTATACGCTGATCCGCGCACGCTATCTGGCGCAATTTCTGCCCAACCATGAATACGACCGCACCCAGGCCGATTTCGATTGCGCTGGGCAAGCGCTCCGCGCAGTCGGCAAGCAGATCATTGAGCCGGGCTGGAAACGCGCGTTGCCCGAAGCGCTGGCACCGGCCAAGGGCCGCGAGGCTGCCGCGCCGCAGACCTTGCCGGCACTTGGCCAGGGCGTCGAATGCGCCGTCGCCGAGGTCAAGTTCAAGGACCTGTGGACGCAACCGCCGAAACCCTACACCGAAGGCGACCTGATCAAGGCGATGAAAAACGTCGCCAGACTGGTGGAAGATCCGCTGCTCAAACAGAAACTCAAGGACACCACCGGGATCGGCACCGAAGCCACCCGCGCCTCGATCATTCAGGGTTTGATCGATCGGGGTTATCTGGTGAAAAACGGCAAGGCGCTCGCCGCCACGCCGGCCGCGTTCAGCCTGATCGATGCCGTGCCTCGCGCAATTGCCGATCCCGGCACCACGGCGATCTGGGAGCAGGCGCTGGACATGGTGCAGAGCGGCGAGATGAGCCTGGAAGAATTTGTCACCAAACAAGCGGCATGGATGAGCAAGCAGGTTACCCGTTGCTCCGGCCTGAGCCTGACCATCAGCGGCCCGCCACCCGCCGGTAAAGCCGCGGCGCCATGGAAGAAAAAACGCAAATCGACCGCCAGCAAAACCACCGCCACACACAAACGCACGGCCCGCCCGGCGACCCGTTAAGCCCCTCACGGTTCCCTGATTTCCTACGCATCCCGGATCTTTTCTCATTCCAAAAGCGCTTTGTCCGACAATATGTAGTGCTTGAAAATAATCACTACAAAACCGTTGACGGCATCGCTTTGCTTTTGCATGATGAAGACGTTCCCCGATCGGGAGCGCTGGTAACACGCTTGAGCAAACTCGTCTGACCGCCGAGTTGTTTTTTCCGGATACACGCTGCCCACAAGGCAGATTGAAGAAGCTGACCTGGCCTGAACGTCCAGTACAAGGACGAGAAGCGCTGGCGAAAATTCTCAAGATGCTTGTGGTCGACGCTGAAAGCGTCGCCAATGCGCCTCCCGGTTTTCGCTGCTTCTCCTCGTTGTGACGCTATTGCGTAGCAGTTATTCAACACGACTACATGCAACAGATGCACGACCCCGTACTCAACACGGGCGAGCGCTGACGTCCTGGTTTCGGTGCCAGGGATCAACTAACCGATGGGCTACCTGTATTAGCGAATCAACTTTGAAAGATCACCAGACTGGTCAAGGGGCAATAATCATGAATCTGAACAATCAACCTACTGTCGAAGAACTGGCTCGTATGTTCGCTGCGCAAAAAGACAGCCACGACAGCCATATTCTGTGGATCAGCAAATCGGGGCAGGTGCATATCGACTGCCTGTCGCCCCATGCTGGTGAAGAAGAATTCGACCGTAACCACCAGAACCTGGCGGCCCGCCTGAAGATGTATCGACGCGGCCACGGTTATGTCGGCAAGAAGGCAGCGGCCGACAGAGACTTCATTGGCAATGTTCTGCAGACGCTGAAACAGGCGTGGGATTCGCTGCAGAACAATAATGAAGTTCGGGTGATTGATCGGTTGTATTGAGTTAGTAATTAAATAATCGAAAGGCCTGCTTCCTTAAAGGAAGCAGGCCTTTTTTGTTCGCTTGCATTGATTTGGCGTGATTGAAATTGTAGCCCCTCACCCCAGCCCTCTCCCGAGGGAGAGGGAGCCGATCTATGAAGGATTCGAAATTCGCGTTCGGCTCAGGACTTTCAGGTCGATGTAACTCGTCCAAACGCCGCGGTCAGTCCCCTCTCCCCCGGGGAGAGGGTTAGGGTGAGGGGCTTTTCAGGCCCAGCACCAACTCCACAAACGCCAGCGCCGCGGCACTGTGGTAGTTATTGCGCCGTCGCAAAATCGCCGCCCCACGCTGCGGCGCTTCACTCATCACCCGCAACCGACGCAACGCCCGGTCCTCTGTAGCCATAGCCTGCGGCAACATCGTTGCCATCGGCGAACAGCGCACCACTTCCAGCAACGTGCTCACCGAATTCACCTCGATGTGCACCTTCGGCGTGATCCCCTGCTGTCGAAAATACTCGTCCACCGATAACCGTGTAATGAACTCAGGCGCCAGCAAGGCGAAATCCAGCTGAGCAATATCCTCTGCCAGTAACCGCGAGTCACTGGCATACAGCGGATGCTCACGGCCGACCATGATCGCCAACGTTTCGGTAAAGGCCGGAATGCATTCGATCTCCGCATTGCGCACCGGGGTGAACGCGATGGCGATGTCCAGCGAGTCATCCGCCAGCCCCGCCTCGATGTCGTCCATCGACAACTCGAAAATCTGCAGATGAATCCCCGGATACCGCGCCGCGAAATCCCGCACCAGCGGCCCGACCAAGTAGGCCATGAACGTCGGCGTCATGGCCAGACGCAACGTCCCGCGCGACAGATCCTTCACGTCATGCAAGGCGCGCTTGCCCGCTTCCAGCTCTACCAGGACTCGCCGCGCACATTCGATGTACGCCTCGCCGGCATCGGTGGGTTTCACGGTGCGCGAGGTGCGATCGAACAGCGTTACGCCGAGGGTTTCTTCCAGCTGACGGATCTGCTGCGACAGGGTCGGCTGCGACACGTGCAGCGCTTCGGCGGCACGGGTGAAACCGCCGTGATCGGCAACGGCCAGCAGATACCGCAAATGTCGCAACAGCATGGGGCACACCATCTATAGGCAAGACTAATGCTCGGCATTGTATATCGGTCTTGGACGCTATGGATCAATCGGCCGAAGATCTCTCCCACACAGCAAGCCAACCCTGAAAGGAGTGACACCATGCAACAGTCCCACGCCTGCAACGACACCAGCCTGGCCCTGACTACCCGCATCCTCGACGCCAAGGCACGCAAGGATCTGTCGTGGCAGGATCTCGCCGATGACACCGGCCTGAGCCTGGCCTACGTCACCGCCGCCCTGCTCGGCCAGCACCCACTGCCGGAAAACGCTGCGAAAGTGGTCGGCAACAAGCTGGAGCTGAGCGTTGCAGACGTCGCGGCGATGCAGATCATCCCGTTGCGCGGCAGCCTCAACGGCGTACCGACCGACCCGACCATCTACCGCTTTCACGAGATGATCCAGATCTATGGCACCACGCTCAAAGCGCTGGTCCACGAGCAGTTCGGCGACGGCATCATCAGCGCGATCAACTTCAAACTCGACATCAAGAAAGTTGACGATCCAGAAGGCGGCTCCCGCGCCGTGGTCACCCTCGATGGCAAGTTCCTGCCGCTGCGTCCGTTCTGATTGCTCCGGCCCGCATCCCGGATGCGGGCCACTCGATCACCTTATAGAGGACACGCCCATGCAATCCCTGATCGACGGCTTCCTGAAATTTCAGAACGAAGCCTTTCCGCAACGCAGCGAACTGTTTCGTCACCTGGCCACCACGCAGCAGCCCGGCACCTTGTTCATCACCTGTTCCGACAGCCGTGTGGTGCCGGAACTGCTGACCCAGCAAGAACCCGGCGAGCTGTTCGTGATCCGCAACGCCGGCAACATCGTGCCGTCCTACAGCCCGCATCCAGGCGGGGTTTCGGCGACGGTGGAATATGCGGTGGCCGTGCTCGGCGTGAGTGATATCGTGATTTGCGGGCATTCCGATTGCGGCGCAATGACCGCGATTGCCCAGTGCAAATGCATGGACCACCTGCCGGCGGTCAGTGGCTGGCTGCAGCATGCCGAATCTGCAAAAGTGGTCAACGAAGCGCGAGCGCATGCCAACGATGCGGCGAAGTTGAGTTCGATGGTGCGCGAGAACGTCATTGCGCAACTGGCCAATATCCAGACCCACCCGAGCGTGCGCCTGGCGCAGGAAAAAGGCCTGTTGAATCTGCATGGCTGGGTGTACGACATCGAGACCGGCTCGATCAATGCGCTGTCTTCGGACCGCCGCACCTTTGTGCCACTGGCCGAGCAACCGGCGACCTGTGCGATCCACGCAAAAACCGCTGACGTCGCCTGAACGGATCGTCGACTGATCGTTCCCACGCTCTGCGTGGGAACGATCACCGACTACAGAATCAGCGCTTTACCGTGAGATCAACCTGCGTCATGCGGCTGCGCACGGTAAAAACCCCATCCCCGGAAAGAATCGCACTGCGCGCAAACAAGCGCCCGCTTTCCCAGTTGGAAAGGCCCAGCTCCGGCTTGTTCAGCGCGTACTGCCCGTCGACCCAGCGGGTGATGCCATTGCCCACGAACGGCGCGTTGACCGCGTTGTAGAAACGCTCATGGACGGCGGCATCCTCGCTGATCAACGACACGGTGAATTGCGGGCTGTAGCGGTTGAACAAGGCGATCGCCTGGTCCAGATCGTCGACGATCATCAGGCTGACTTCCGGGGTTTCCTCCCACTCCCACTCGCGGCCCAGTTCCGATTCCGCCAGCGGTTCGGCGAGCGCTTCAGTCTGGTAACCCTCGGCGCGGTAAACCTCGACCGTTGCGTTCTGCCATTCACTCGGCAAGCAACTTTCGCTGCCTTCAACGATGTGCAGTTTGCAACCCTGCCCGCGCGCGGTGCCTGCCTGTTTCAAGGCATTGAGGAATAGCGGTACCAGCTCAGCGGCGCGCTCACGCTGGATCAGGCAAACGTTGAGGGTGTTGCAGACTTTGCGGTCCAGCGAGTTGCGCACAACCGCAGCAAAGCGCTCGGCATCGGCGGCCTGATCGGCGATCAGCCATGCCCCACCAGTGCCGTGCAGGCTGACCGCGGTACCGGCCTGCTGGGCGATGCTGCCGAGTTGACTGACCGCACGACCCGAACCCCGCGCTACCGCCAGCGACAAGCGTCGGTCAGCGAACATCGCCCAACCGGCGGCGTGATTGACACTTTCCACCAGCGACACCGCGCCGTCCGGAAGGCCGGCTGCGGCCAGTGCCGGGTTCAAGGCGTGGGCGACGATCGCTTGCGCGGTGCCCAGCGCATCGCTGCCGATACGCAGCACCGCGGTGTTGCCGGTGCGCAACACGCCAGCGGCATCGGCGAACACGTTCGGTCGCCCTTCAAAGACAAACGCAACGATGCCCAGCGGCGCGACCACTTGCTCGACCTTCCAGCCGTCGTGCTCGACGCTGCTGATGATTTTGCCGCGGGTTGCTGCGGCATCCCGCCAGGCACGCAGGCCGGCGATCATGTCGCGGCGCATGCGTTCGTCGGCGAGCAGTCGGGTGGTCGAGCGGCCACGGGCCTTGGCGCGCTCAATGTCTGCGCGGTTGGCGGATTCTATGTGGGCCCAACATTGCGGGTCTTCCAGACGCTGGGCAAACAGATCGAAGAACTCGCTGATCGCCTCGTCGCTCACCGCCGACAACGCCGTGAATGCCGCAGCCGCGCGCTCGATCGCAACAGACGCCGCTTGCTGGTCGGCCACGGGGATCAGCAGCAACTCGCCACTGACCTGCTCGACCAGCAGATGATCACCGGGCTGAAAGCACGCGGCCAGTTCAGGGCTGACCACGGTGACGCGGTTACCAGCAAAAGGGATCGGCGTGCCAGCGACTAGACGTTCGAGCGCAAGAGACATGAAGCGGATTCACCATGCAGGGGGCGGCCGGAAAATGTAGCGGATTACCTGCCGAAATACACCTCTTCAATCCACCGAAAACCATGTGGGAGCTGGCTTGCCAGCGATAGGGTCGGCACATTCAGCATAAATGTTGCCTGAACTACCGCTATCGCTGGCAAGCCAGCTCCCACAGGTAAGGAGGTGAACGTGGGATTCGACTTTAAAAAACCGACCAGCCAATCCGTGAGCTGAGCAATTCCAGCGCCGCCATCCCCGCCAGCGAATTACCGGCGGCGTTGAGTTCCGGCGACCACACGCAGACCGTGAACTGCCCCGGCACCACCGCGACGATCCCGCCACCGACGCCGCTCTTGCCCGGCAAACCGACGCGGTAGGCGAAGTTGCCGGCCTCGTCATACAGCCCGCTGGTGGCCATGATCGAGTTGACTTGCTGGGTCTGCCGCGCCGTGAGGATACGTTCGCCGCTGTGTTTGCAGAAACCGTCGTTGGCCAGAAAGCAGAAGGCCCGGGCCAGATCGATGCAGTTCATGCGCAGTGCACAGTGGCTGAAATAACTGCGCAGCACCGCTTCGACATCGTTGTGGAAATTGCCGAACGACTGCATCAGGTACGCCATCGCCGCATTGCGCGCGCGGTGCTGGTATTCGGAATCGGCGACTTTGCCGTCGATCATGATTTGCGGATTGCCCGACAGGCGCCGAACGAAGTCGCGCATCGACAAGGTCGGCGCGGCGAAGCGTGACTGATTGATGTCGCAAATCACCAATGCACCGGCATTGATGAACGGATTGCGTGGTCGGCCGCGTTCGAACTCCAGTTGCACCAGCGAGTTGAACGGCTGCCCGGAAGGCTCGTGGCCGAGGCGCTCCCAAATCGCTTCGCCGGAATGATCGATCGCCTGTACCAGGCTGAACACCTTGGAAATACTCTGCACCGAGAACGGCGTTTCGGCGTCGCCGGCGCAGTACATCTCGTCGTCATTCCCGTACACGGCGATGCCCAGCTGATTGGCCGGCACGGTGCCGAGGGCGGGGATGTAATCAGCCACTTTGCCCTGCCCGATCAACGGGCGGACAGCGTCAAGGATCTCGTTCAACAGCGCTTGCATGCCGGGTCTCGAAGTCTCGCCCCAAGGGATCACGGGGACACTGGGGCTAGACGCTGCGCGCGGACGGCGCATCACACCGCGCGCAATGATCTAGGCTTGAGCAAACATTCATCTTCAGGAGAAGACCATGCACCTCGAAGGCTCCTGCCATTGCGGCGAGGTCACGTTCAGCCTCGACAGCGCCCACCCCTACCCTTATCAACGCTGCTATTGCTCGATCTGCCGCAAGACCCAGGGCGGCGGCGGTTACGCAATCAATCTTGGCGGCGATGCGACCAGCCTCAAGGTGCGCGGGCGCAAGCACATCAGCATCTACCACGCGAAAATGAAAAACCCCGGCGATCAGCGCACCCATCGCAGCAGCGCCGAACGGCACTTCTGCTCACTGTGCGGCAGCGGCTTGTGGCTGTTCAGTCCGGAGTGGCCAGAGCTGATCCATCCATTTGCCTCGGCTATCGATACAGCGCTGCCGGTGCCGCCGGAACACACGCATTTGATGCTCGGGTCGAAAGCGTCGTGGGTTGAAATCGAGGCGACAGCCAAGGATCAGCAATTTGCTGAATACCCCGAAGAATCGATTGCCCAGTGGCATGAGCGCCTCGGTGTGACCCGCTGAACCGCGCCCCCTGTGGGAGCGAGCCTGCTCGCGATAGCGGTGGGTCAGACACACCATTACTGACTGATCCACCGTTATCGCGAGCAGGCTCACTCCTACAGGGGGGCGTAATCCCGACAGGAGACTCACAGCCTTCAATCCAGATGCGCCCAGGTCATCCGAAACACCGCCCCACCCCACGTCGAATCACCCACTTCAACCTGCCCGCCATGGGACTGCGACACCCGCCGCACCAACGCCAGGCCCAAACCAAAACCACCGGTGCGCCGATCGCGGCTGGCATCCAGTCGCGAGAACGGCTCGAAGATTTTCTCCCGGCCATCGATCGGCACGCCCGGCCCGTCATCGCTGACCCGCACTTCGTACACGTCGCCGCTGCGCACCAACGTCACTTCAACGCGCTGCTCGGCATAACGAATGGCATTGCGTAGCAGGTTGATCACCGCCCGCGCCATGAAGCGCGGTTCGATGCGCACGGTGTCGACACGGCAATCACCAATCAACAACTCGATGCCGGCCGCCTCCGCCTCCAGTGCGACGCTGCCGACCACGCTGTCGAGCCAGTTGGCTGCCTGAATATTTTCCCGTTTGATCACCGTGGCGCCGTGCTCGAGGCTGGCGTAGGTGAGCAGCTCCGAAACCATTTCCTCCAGCTCGCCCAGGTCGGCGTACATGTCGGCAATCAACTCGCGATTCTGGCTGGCGCCGGGTTGCTGTCTGAGCTGATCGAGTTCAAACGACAACCGCGCGATCGGCGTGCGCAGTTCGTGGGATACCGCATTGGTCAACTCACGCTGATTGGCGATCAGGCCCTCGATGCGCGCCGCCATCAAGTTGAAGTGTTCGGCCAGATCACGAATGTTCGAGCGCCTGGACAATTGAATACGCACCGACAGATCGTTAGCGCCAAAACGCTCGGCGGCCATGCGCAGCTTTTCCAGATCGCGCCAGTGCGGGCGAACCCAGAAAAACAGCACGATGCCGATCAGCACCGCGAGCATGACGTAGGCGGCACTGATGTAGAACGGCATCAGGCTCGGCTCCGGCGGCAGCTTGATGCTGAGCAATTGCGAGCCGCCGTCGATGTAGCTGATGAACTGGGTGTAATCGTCGCGAATCACCAGCAGATTCTGCGCCAGCTCGGCTTTTTCCTGCGCCGTCAGCGCCAGTTGCGCAGCCTCGACCAGGCTGAGCGAAAGCCCGTAGTGCTTGCGTAAGCTGTCGAGTTTCTGCTCACGCTGCGCACCCTGTGTGCCGCGCAAATGATCGACCAGCGACCACGCCTGTCCACGCACCGCTTCCCGGTTGTAAGCCTGCATTTGATTGTCGAGCAACGCGTTGAACGTATGTTCGACGGTCTGCAACGCCGCCACCAGGCCGAGGGTCATGACCAGAAACAAACCGAGAAACAAGCGCAGCATTTACAGCTCCCACGCGAACGGATTGAACAGATAACCCTTGCCCCACACGGTCTTGATGCACACCGGTTCGCGCGGGTTGTCCTTGAGCTTGTTGCGTAACTTGCTGATGTACACGTCGACGCTGCGGTTGAGCCCGTCGAAGGCAATTCCGCGCATGCGATTGAGAATGTCATCGCGTGAAAGAATCTTGCCCGCCGCGCTGGCCAGCAACCACAGCAGTTCGAACTCCATGGTGGTCAACTCGATGAGCTCGCCGTTCAGCCGGACCTCACGGCAACTGCGGTCGATGCTCAACAGACCGAACTCGAGAAAGCTCACTACGCTGTTGTCCGGCACCTGCCGCCGCTGCAATGCGCGCAGCCGCGCGAGCAGCACTGGCGGCTTGATCGGTTTGATCAGGTAATCGTCGGCGCCGGATTCGAGGCCGAGAATATGGTCGAGGTCGTCTTCCTTGGCGGTCAGCATCACGATCGGCGTGTCCGACACGCTGCGGATCTCGCGGCACACTTGCAGCCCGCTCTGCCCCGGCAGCATCAGGTCGAGCACCAGCACCCTGGGCATGAATTCGAGAAAAGCCGCCACGGCCAGATCGCCGCGATGCACCACGCGGACCTCGTAGCCATGTTGTTCGAGGAAGTGCGCGATCAGCGCCGCCAGACGCTCATCGTCTTCCACCAGCAGCACTTTGCCAAAACCCAGGTTATCCATAACGCCCATCTGACCCTTGTCGAAAGTGGCCGGCATTATGGCGGCAATCACCAGGCAAGCGATTGGCGCAGGCAGCAAAAACCGGCCGCTGGGGCCGGTTTTCGCTGATGTTTCATGTTTTTAAGAGTTTTTAACAAACGGCGGCGGGCACACCGCTGTGGAAGCGGAATTCTTCGTCCGGCGACTCGATCAATTCCTGCTCGGCGGCGCGGACTTTTTCAATCACTTGCGCGACGTCTTTCGCCTCGCCGTATTGATAGGCCAGTTTCAGATAACCCTGAAAATGCCGCGCTTCGCTTTTCAGCAGGCCGAAGTAGAACTTGCCGAGTTCTTCGTCCAGATGCGGCACCAGCGCCTCGAAGCGCTCGCAACTGCGCGCTTCGATAAACGCGCCGACCACCAGCGTATCGACCAGTTTCACCGGTTCATGGCTGCGCACGACTTTGCGCAGACCCGAGGCGTAACGACCGGCGTGCAGCTGACGCAGTTCGATCTTGCGCCGTTTCATGATGCGCATCACTTGCTCGTGGTGCACCAGCTCTTCCCGGGCCAGACGCGACATCATGTTGATCAGGTCGACGTGGGAATGGTACTTGGCAATCAGGCTCAGGGCGGTGCTGGCGGCCTTGAACTCGCAGTTCTTGTGGTCGATCAGCAAGGTTTCCTGATCGGCCAGGGCGGCCTGAACCCAGGCGTCGGGGGTGCGGCAGCCAAGGAATTCGTGGATTTCGGGAAGGATCATGGGGCTCACGGCAAAAGGTCTACGAGCGAAGGGCGCCGATTATACCGGCCTGCCCGCAGACCACCAGCGGCTGGCGTTGATATGCATCAAGTCGCAGACGATCGCGCAGCAACTATAGTTGTGCAACGTCGTGCCTTTTCTTTGCTGGAGACTCCGCTCATGCAAGCCATTCGCAGCATCCTGGTGGTCATCGAACCCGAACACGCGGAAAGCCTGGCGCTCAAACGCGCCAAGCTGATCGCCGGTGTCACCCAGGCCCATTTGCATCTGCTGGTGTGCGACAAGAAACATGACCACGCCGGCCTGCTCAGCGTGCTCAAGGCTGCGCTATTGGCCGAAGGCTACAGCGTGACCACCGAACAGGCATGGAATGAAAGCCTGCACGAAACCATCATCGATGTGCAGCAGGCCGAGGGTTGCGGGCTGGTGATCAAACAGCATTTCCCCGACAGCTCGTTGAAAAAGGCTCTGCTGACCCCGGCGGACTGGAGACTGCTGCGCCACTGCCCTACCCCGGTGCTGCTGGTGAAAACCACGGGCTCATGGAAAGACCGGGTGATTCTGGCGGCAATCGACGTCGGCAATGCCGATGGCGAACATCGGCATTTGCACACCACGATCATTGATCACGGCTACGACATCGCCAGCCTGGCCAAGGCGCACCTGCATGTGATCACCGCGCACCCGTCGCCGATGCTCTCGGCGGCAGATCCGACCTTCCAGCTCAAATCGACGATAGAAGCCAAATATCGCGAACAGTGCCGGGCGTTTCAGGCCGAATTCGATGTTGATGACGAGCATTTGCACATCGAGGAAGGCCCGGCGGACGTCTTGATCCCGTATCTGGCGCACAAGCTGCAGGCGGCGGTGACGGTGATTGGCACCGTGGCGCGCAGCGGCTTGTCAGGCGCATTGATCGGCAATACCGCCGAAGCGGTGCTCGATGCGCTCGAAAGCGACGTGCTGGTGCTCAAGCCCCAGGAGGTTGAGGATCATCTGGTGGAGCTGGCGGTGAAACATTAAGGATGGCGGTGCCGGACTGGCGCCTTCGCGAGCGGGCTCGCTTGTATGGTAGGACTTGAAGGGAGGAGGAGGGACAAGGCTCGATTCTGACTGTTAGCGCAGTACAGACCGTGGGAGATTTTCACCCTCCTCC
>NZ_JBUDGD010000095.1:0-12292 GCF_055484735.1 Pseudomonas sp. 15C
CTGTGTCTGGCTGCGCCAGACGGTCGCTGCGCTCCCACGCCCGGATCGATCCCTGCGCTCAGCCTTCCGATGTCGCTGGTTAGGCAAGATCAAGATCAAAAGCACGCGAGCTAACGCTCATTGTTGAGTGGTTAGAGGCGGGTGGCTGGCTTGGGATTGGTGGTGTGGCTGCCCCTCACCCCAGCCCTCTCCCGAGGGAGAGGGAGCCGATTTTTGGGCTTTTCAAATTTCGCGTACGACTCGGTATTTCAAGTTGGCGTATCTCTCAAGGTCACCTCGGTCAGTCCCCTCTCCCTTTGGGAGAGGGCTAGGGTGAGGGGCTTTTGATCAATCAGGCTCTACCTGAAGTTTCATCCCGCCATCCTGCAGCGGCTCCGTCTCCCGAACACTGCCCTGAAGCGTACGCCCATCCACTTTCACCACGACGATCTTCGCCTGGTCCAGATCATCCGGTACCGGCGCCTTGACGCATAAGGTAAAGCGATAAGGATCGTCCGCAACGGTCTCGAGGCCGACTTCGCAGTCTACGGTTTTGCTGATCTGGCCGAAGAACGTGGTCAGGCCGTAGTCCAGTCGCGCCGGGTGGTAAAGGATGTCCATCAGTGCTTCTCCCTCGTCCGCAAGCGACTGGGTAGTTAATGCGTCTGGCGCCATGTGACGTTTTCCAGGCCGAATTTTTCCGCCATCGGTTTGCTGGTCTTTTGTACCTTTTCACGGCCAAAGCGCGGGATTCGGCCGACGCCGGCGTCGCAGCTCGCCCAGTGCCAGGCTTCGGCATTGTCCATTTTGTCCGAGCGGATAATGAACGACTTGGGCGTACCGTGAAGGGTGTAGTCGATAACAAAAAGTTTTGCGTTGTTCATAAAGCCGGTATTCCTCCCTGTGGTAATTAACGGATCGCAGGGCGTCGCGAAAATTCAGTCGGATTGTCCGACGGTAGCGATGATTGGCGAGCGTCGCGCGTGCTGGTTACCATGGCGCCTTCGCCAGCCCCAATGAATGCTCGCCATGGCCCTTGCTGCGCCCCCCGATCTGAGTGACCCCGATGTGCCGGTGCAACCGCTGGCGCGCACCTATCCGCGCGGGTTGTTCATCGAACCCCATGAGCACGTCTGGGGGCAGTTGCTGTATGCGATGAGCGGGGTGATGTGGGTCGAGACGCCGCACGAAGCGCTGGTGGTGCCGCCGCAGCGGGCGGTGTGGTTGCCGCCGGGTGTGCCGCATGCCATTCGCGTGGTGTCGGACTTGCAGATGCGCAATATCTATCTGCGCCCGGCGCTGGCGGCGACGCTGGATGCGACGGTGCAGGTGATCGAGGTCGGCGGTTTGCTGCGTGAGCTGATTGTCGGGCTGGTGGCGCAGGGTGACAGCGGCGAACCCGAGTACTACGAGGCGCTGGTCGGGCTGGCCTTGCTCGAGCTCAGGCGTGCGCGGCGTTCTTCATTAAAGGTCCCGCTGCCGGACGATTCCGATCGGCGCCTGATGAGAGTGTGTCAGGCGGTGATGGCGGCGCCGTCGCTGGCACTGCCGTTCGAGCAGCATGCGGAAAACGCCGGAGCCAGCGTGCGCACCCTCGCGCGGCTGTTCAAGGACAGCCTCGGCATGGGCTTCGCCGAATGGCGGCGTCAGGTGCAACTGGCGACAGCCGTGGCGGAGTTGATTCAGGGCGTCGCAGTGAGTGCCATCGCGCGGGAGCTGGGTTACTCGCCGAGCAGCTTCAGTGACATGTTCCGGCGTGAACTGGGGGTGGCGCCTTCGCAATTTGCTGTGTAGGAAAAATGTCTGATTTGTGAGATCCCTGTGGGAGCTGGCTTGCCAGCGATGGCGGCTTGGCATTCGGCGGATATGTTGACTGACCCACCGCTATCGCTGGCAAGCCAGCTCCCACAAGGTTCTTTGTGAATTGGGCTTTTGTCCGAAATTCAGAAGTCCTTGGCCGATACCGCTCCGTCTCATTCCCTAGACTCTGCCGATCACTTATCGCGGCGGAGTTCCTTTCATGAACTACCTCATTTCTTCGGCCATTGGCCTAGTCGTCGGCCTGCTCTATGGCGCGCTCGATTTCCGTTCTCCCGCACCGCCGGCCATTGCGCTGGTCGGCCTGCTCGGCATGCTCGCCGGTGAACAGTTATGGCCGATGGGCCGGCAATTGGTTGCCGGTTGGCTGTCCTGATTTTTTAAATGGGTGAATCGTTTTATGAAAGCTCTGCAATTCGATAAAACCGGCGACCTGTCTTCCCTGCGTTACACCGAGGTGCCGACACCCGTGCCGGGCCCTGATGAAGTACTGGTGCAGATCAAAGCGGCCGGCCTCAACCCCAGCGATGTGAAAAACGTCCTCGGCCGTTTTCCTTACACCACGCTGCCGCGGATTCCCGGGCGGGATTTTGCCGGGGTGGTGGTCGAAGGGCCGCAAGCGCTGATCGGTCAGGAAGTCTGGGGAACGGGCCGTGAACTGGGCTTTTTCGCCGATGGCTCCCATGCGCAATTCGTCAAGCTGCCGACCAGCGGCATCGCGCGCAAGCCATCGCACCTGAGCTTCGCTCAAGCGGCCAGCCTCGGCGTGCCGTACACCACGGCGTGGGATGCGCTGGAACGCAGTCTGGTGCGCGCCGACACACGTTTGCTGGTGATCGGCGGCGGGGCGGTGGCGACGGCTGCTTTGGCCCTGGCCAAAGTGCGCGGCGCACAGTTGCTCGCTGCCGCGCGGCGTCCCGAACAAGTGGCCGACTTGCAGGCGCAGGGTTATCAGACGATTCAACTGGAGCAACCCGGAGACCTCGGTGCGCAGGTCAACGCGGTGTATCGCGGCGGCGCCGATGTGATCTTCGACACCACCGGTTTCTGGTTGCCGGCCTCGGTGGCGGCGTTGGCGACGTTCGGGCGCATCGCAATCATCGCCGCGCCAGTGGACGGTCACGTGCAACTGCCAGCACTGGCGTTGTACCGCAAGGGCGGTTCGGTGGTGGGGATCAACTCGCTGCTGTATGGCGTTGAAGCGTGCGCGGCGATGCTCGAGCAGTTCGGGCGGTTTTTCGATGAGGATTTGCTGCCGTTGCCGCAGGGGTTGGTTGAGGTGCCGTTGGCTGAAGGGCTCGCGCGGTATGCCGAAGTAAATCAGGGTGGCGGGGACAAGATCATCCTCATCCCCTGACTCACTTCGAATTTCTCTAACAACCTGAAACCTGTGGGAGCTGGCTTGCCAGCGATGGCAATGGAACAGGCGAGAGAAAGGTTGCCTGACCTGACGCGATCGCGGGCAAGCCCGCTCCCACAGGGGGCTGAGTGTGTCTTAAGAGGCGGGCACGCCTTTTTCCCACGCCGACCAGTTTTTCAGAATGTCCTGCACCAGCGGGTTACCGGCCCGATACAGATTTTCCAGCGCCGGCACAAAACCACCCTGATCGGCGTATTTGAGCAGGTTGTCGACTTCGCTGCCGCCGGGTTGCGGGCGGTCGAAGTCGGAGCCGGCGCGGACTACGGCGAGGCGTTGCACGTCGACCAGGCCTTCGCGGCTGGCGCGTAACAGCGCTTCAAACGTGGAGTTGTCCTCCTGTTGCGTGGTGCAATATTCGCCCTTGTTGTCGGTCAGCAGCTTGGTCCATACCTCGGCCCGTTCGCTCAGCCGTGTGCCGGAAAACCAGGTATTGCCGGCCAGCGTATCGCAGCGCGTCACCACCGGTGGCTGGTTGGCCGGGGCGGACGGATATTTCTGCCGCCACGCCGCCGATTCCTTGCTCTCGCTCAACTCGACCTTGTGGCTCAGCGCGAAGGCCTTGGCTTGCAGTGTCGGGTTGAGTTCGAAGACTTCGGTCTTGTAGTCCAGCGGTGGTTTTTCGTTTGGGCCTTGGGTGTTGATGCCCAGGTACCCGGTCGGCCAGCTCGCCGGCGCATCGCGCGAATCCAGCTCCCACTGCGTGCCGAACTCGACCAGATAATGCGCCCACGCGGCGGTGCCGATGGTGCCGTGTTTTGGGCTGATGCCGGCGATGCCTGCGATCAGGAAGTAACTTTTGCGCAGGTCGAATTTCGGCGACAAGGCCAGTGCCAAGGTCGAGGCGGCGGCGTTGGTCTGGCCCATGCCGGTGGTCAGCAGGCACACCTGCTGGGCGTTGCAACGGATGCTTGGGTATTCGGCGGACAGCCCCGGCACGCGGATTTCCTGTTTCAGCTCGAGTCGGTCGATCCAGTGCTGCGCCTCGGGGGCGAACATGGTGATCAGCACGACTTTCGGTTGAATCGGTGCCTCGTTCGCCCATGCAGTGGAAGCGAGCAGGGCCGTGCCGGCCAGGGTCAAACGTTTCATGGCTTGCATGCAAAACTCCTTGAGTCAGAACTGATAACCGATGCCGGCGTAGTAACCCCAGCCGTTGGAACGCGCGCGGAAATTACCGTCGCCGAAATTCAGCTCGCTGCCATCATCCCAGTTGCCGCCGTTGTGGAAATAGCGGCCGACGAGGGTGAAGCGCACATGCGTGAACGAGTACAGCAAGACGTTGGTCGCCACCGTCGCGTTGGCGGTGCGCGCCGGGTCGTCCTTGTGCAGGTCCGAGCCGAAATCGAAGTTGGTGAAGCCAATGTAGGTCAGCGACGCGCCGTTGCTGAATTTATCGATGGGGATGATGTACTTGAGCTGCGCGCGGTAGCCGTCCCACGAATACTCATTGCTCGCGCCGTAGTTTTCCCATTGATAGCGACCGTACAGGTTGGCCGACAGATTGACCCGCGAGTGCGTATCGATGTCGGTGCCGAAACCGCTGTAAAGCGTGTTGGCGCGGTTTTCCTTGCGGCTGCCGTGGTCGTAGATCCAGTCGAACGCCACGTACCATTCCTTGAACGGGCCGATGGCCAGGCTGCGGCCGGCGAGGTAGTCGATGGAGATGCGCGGTTCGTGCTCCATGAACACCGGCGAACCGTGATCCCACACGCCTTTGTCGTGGCTGTTGCCGATGTTGAAGATCTTCGGCACGTCGATGTAACCGTAGAGTTCGAACGGGCCTTTGCGGCCGAAATACTCATATTCCAGATAAATGTCATCGGCCGGTTGCGGGCCGAAGCTGATGTCCTTGCTGCCGATCAGGGTCAGGTCCTGGTTGTACCAGTCCGACAGGTACGCACCTTTTTTCGGCGGGCTGGCCTCGGGGCTGAGGCTCTCGCCCTGAGCGGATTCTTCGGCGGGCGCCGGTTGCGCGTAGGCGCTGTGGCTGAGAAATCCGGTAACGCCGGTCAGTAGCAGGGATACAGCGCAAGTGCGCAAAAACGGTGCGCGATGAGACGAGGCGAAGTGCATGCAAAGTCCTTTTTGTGGATCCGGGCCCGCAGTTCCGTGGGCGATTACGGTTTGTCACGAAAACGCTGGCATGGGTGACAGGCAAACGTTTGCACAAGGCGTACCAGATTTGGCAAGACGCTGAAATATCGTGGCTTTCGCGGCATTTCATGACGGATCGATCAGAAAGCTGCATCCAGCGCCAAACCCTATAGCGGCGAGCCTGTTCGCCAAGACGTTTGGCAGACGCCAGCGCCCATGATCCTTGTCGCGCTCTGCTAGAATCCGCCCCATTCATTGCCAGAGACCCTCCCATGAGCGAGCCGATTCGTCTGACCCAATACAGCCACGGCGCCGGTTGCGGCTGCAAGATTTCTCCGCAGGTGCTGGAAGTGATCCTGGCCGGCAGTGGCGCGCAGAACCTCGACCCAAAATTGTGGGTCGGCAATGCCTCGCGTGATGACGCGGCGGTGTACGAGATCGATGCCGAGCGCGGCGTGGTGTCGACCACGGACTTTTTCATGCCGATTGTCGATGACCCGTTCGATTTCGGCCGCATCGCCGCGACCAACGCGATCAGCGATATCTATGCGATGGGCGGTGATCCGCTGATGGCGATCGCGATCCTCGGCTGGCCGGTCAACGTGCTGGCGCCGGAAGTGGCGCGGGAAGTGATTCGCGGTGGCCGCTCGGTGTGCGACGCGGCGGGCATTCCGCTGGCCGGCGGGCACTCGATCGATGCGCCGGAGCCGATTTTCGGCCTCGCGGTGACCGGTCTGGTGGAAAAGCGCCACATGAAGCGCAACGACACCGCCACCGCCGGTTGCCTGTTGTACCTGACCAAACCGCTGGGCATCGGCATCCTCACCACCGCCGAAAAGAAGGGCAAGCTGCGCGCCGCCGACATCGGTGTGGCTCGTGACTGGATGTGCACCCTGAACAAGCCCGGCAGCCGTTTCGGCAAACTCGCCGGCGTCACCGCGATGACCGACGTCACCGGTTTTGGCCTGCTCGGGCATCTGGTGGAAATGGCTGAAGGCAGCCGGCTCACCGCACGCATTGCCTATGACCGCGTGCCACGTCTGGACAGCGTCGAGTATTACCTTGATCAGGGCTGCGTGCCCGGCGGCACCTTGCGCAATTTCGACAGCTACGCGAAACAGGTCGGCCGCGTCCAGGAGCTGCACAAACGCGTGCTGTGCGACCCGCAAACCAGTGGCGGTCTGCTGATCGCCGTGACGCCGGAGGGCAACGAGGAATTCCTCGCGGTCGCCGCCGAACTGGGCCTGAGCCTTGCGCCAATCGGCGAACTGGTCGAGCGACAGACGAACGCAGTCGAGGTGATTTGATGCTCCGCGACTGCACCGACTTCCGCGACATTTTCCTCAACGACCGACCGCTGATGGACGCTCGCGCGCCGGTCGAGTTTCACAAGGGCGCGTTCCCCGGCGTGGTCAACCTGCCGCTGATGAACGACGCCGAACGGCAAAAAATCGGCACCTGCTACAAGCAGCATGGCCAGCAGGCGGCGATCGAACTGGGCCATCAACTGGTGTCTGGCGCGGCGAAGGCCGAGCGCATCCAGGCCTGGGCCGATTTCGCCCGGGCTCACCCTGATGGTTATCTCTATTGTTTTCGCGGCGGCCTGCGCTCGCAGATCACCCAGCAATGGCTGCGCGACGAGGCGGGCATCGACTATCCGCGCGTCGGTGGTGGCTACAAGGCGATGCGCAGTTTTCTGATCGACACCCTTGAGAAGGCCATCGGCCAGTGTGATTTCGTTTTGCTCGGCGGCATGACCGGCACCGGCAAGACCGAAGTGCTGGTGCAACTGCGCAATGGCCTGGACCTGGAAGGGCACGCCAATCACCGCGGCTCGAGCTTCGGCAAACGCGCGACCGGGCAGCCATCGAACATCGATTTCGAAAACCGTCTGGCCATCGACATCCTGAAAAAACGCGATGCTGGTATCGAGCAGTTCGTGCTTGAGGACGAGAGCCGGGTGGTCGGCAGTTGCGCCTTGCCGCTGGCGCTGTATCAGGGCATGCAGCAGTACCCGATGGTCTGGCTGGAAGACCGTTTCGAGGATCGCGTCGAGCGGATCCTGCGTGATTACGTCACCGATCTGGCGGCGGAGTTTTCAGCGGTCCATGGCGAGGAGGGTTTTACGCTGTTCTCCGAACGCTTGCTCGAAAGCCTTAACAACGTGCAGAAACGTCTGGGTGGCGAGCGTCATCGACGCCTGTTTCTGATGATGGAAGACGCACTGGCCGAGCAGGCTCGCAGCGGCGCGGTGGACCTGCATCGCGGCTGGATCGAAGGCTTGCTCCGTGAGTATTACGACCCGATGTATGTGTTCCAGCGCGAGAAGAAGGGCGGGCGGATCGAGTTTGCCGGGGAGCGGGGGGCGGTGATCGAGTATCTGCGCGAGCGGGTGAGTCAGAAGGTCTGATGGCGCTTTTGCTGGCCCCATCGCGGGCAAGCCCGCTCCCACAGGTATTGTGGGTGTACAGGTCATTCATATACACCCTCATACCCTGTGGGAGCTGGCTTGCCAGCGATAGGGCAAGATCAGGCGATACCCAACTCAGGTCGGGCAAGTGTCCTTGCCGTTGTCCAGCCCCTGCTTGTAACTATGGCTCTGCAGGCTGGCCTTGCCGTTATGCCAGGTCAGGGTCAGCACATACAGCGAGTCGAAATCATTGCCCGCCCAGTCCTCGGTGATGTTCTGTTTCTTGCCGACCGCGTTGCCCGCGACCTTGTTGATCAGCTCCGGCAGATAGCCGTGCGACCAGGCGGTGTAGATCGTCGAGTTGTGGTACTTCTCGTCCAGCAGTTCGCGGGCCAGATCGCTGGTGTCATTGGCCGAGAATTCGATGTTCACTGGCAGGCCGAGCTTGATCGCAGCGGGGCTGATGGTCATCAACGGACGAATGTAGCTGTAGGAATTGTCCAGCTCGCCTTCCTCGACATTGCGCGTCGGATTGGCGGCGAACACGTAGTCGGCCTTGCCGAATTTTTCCGGCAACAGCGTCGACAGGTCGATGGCACGGTTCAGGCCCTGGCAGTTGAGCTGACCCAAGCCGCCTTCAGGTTTTTCGGCATGGCGCAGAAACACCAGCGTCTGCGTGCCGTCGGCCGGCTGTGCGCGGCTCTCGCTGGACTCCAGCGACAACGCCAGCGCAGTCACGGCCAGCAGGGAAGGCAGGACCACATAGGCACGGTGTTTGAAACGTTTGGCGAAACTCATCAGGTTCGTCATGAAATAGAAAGTCTTCAGCAAATTCAGTTAGGGCTGACAAACCGTTACACCACTGGCTGCCGGCGCCGGGCGTTTTCCATGTCGTGAACAGCTTCCTCTGCAAAAAGGCATAGCTCAGAGTCGTGCAGGGCCATTTGGTTCGATTCGGCCCGCCGTGCGGCACTTTAACGGCAAACTTTGCGAGCTTGAGCGCAGGTTAGCGACAGGATGTTACGGTTCGTGTAGGCGCTGCGGCGGGCCTGTTTTATGATCGGCTTCTAATTTGTGACTGGATGCTTCCCATGACCGATCTGTCCGCGTTCCCGATCACCCAGAAATGGCCGGCGCAGTACCCTGACTGGATTCAGCTCTATTCCCTGCCGACGCCCAACGGTGTGAAAGTCTCGATCATGCTCGAAGAAATCGGCTTGCCGTACGAGCCGCATCGCGTCGGGTTCGACACCAACGACCAGACTTCGCCGGAGTTTCTGTCGCTGAACCCGAACAACAAGATCCCGGCGATCCTCGATCCGCATGGGCCCGGCGACCAGCCGCTGCCGCTGTTCGAGTCCGGCGCCATCCTGATCTATCTGGCTGATAAAAGCGGCCAGTTGCTGGCTCAGGAAGGCGCGCTGCGTTACGAGACGATCCAGTGGCTGATGTTCCAGATGGGCGGCATCGGCCCAATGTTCGGCCAGCTCGGTTTCTTCAACAAATTTGCCGGCAAGGATTACGAAGACAAGCGTCCGCGCGACCGTTACGTCGATGAAAGCAAGCGCCTGCTCAACGTGTTGAATACGCGCCTGGAAGGACGTGACTGGATCATGGGCGAGCGTTACACGATCGCCGATATCGCCACATTCCCGTGGGTGCGTAACCTGATCGGTTTTTATGAAGCGGGTGATCTGGTGGGCATTCAGAACTTCCCCAATGTCACGCGGGTGCTGGAGCGGTTTCTCGCTCGTCCTGCTGTTGTCCGAGGCCTGAGTATTCCCTCCTGACTTTGAGGTTTACACATATCCCATGTGGGAGCTGGCTTGCCAGCGATGGGGCCGGCACAGTCGACATAAAGGGTGACTGACTTGCCGCCATCGCTGGCAAGCCAGCTCCCACAAGGAATGAAGGTGTGTTCTGAAGATTGTTGCGAACCCGGTAAAGCTCTCTTGATTGATCCAGGTTTGTACCCCAACCCCCGCAAGGCATAAGCTTCGCCCCCTACGACTTTCGTCTCATCCGCTGTTTTCAGGAAAGGCCCCATGTCCAGTCAGTTCCCCGAAGCACGTCCCCGCCGTCTGCGCCGCAATGCGAGCCTGCGCAGTCTGTTCCAGGAAACCGAGTTCAGCCTGAACGATCTGGTCCTGCCGATCTTCGTCGAAGAAGACATCGACGACTTCGTGCCGATCACCAGCATGCCCGGTGTGCAGCGCATTCCCGAGCGCAAGCTGGCCAGCGAAATCGAGCGCTACGCGCGCGCCGGGATCAAGTCGGTGATGACCTTCGGCGTCTCGCATCATCTGGACAGCAACGGCAGCGATACCTGGCGTGAAGACGGCCTGGTTTCACGCATGTCGCGCATCGCCAAGGACGCCGTGCCGGAGATGATCGTGATGTCCGACACTTGCTTCTGCGAGTACACCGATCACGGCCACTGCGGCGTGATGCACAACCTCGAAGTCGACAACGACCAGACCCTGATCAACCTCGGCAAACAAGCCGTGGCGGCGGCGCGTGCCGGTGCCGACGTGATCGCGCCATCGGCCGCGATGGACGGCCAGGTGCGAGCGATTCGTCAGGCGCTGGACGCGGCCGGGTTCACCCAGATTCCGATCATGGCCTATTCGACCAAATTCGCTTCGGCGCTTTATGGCCCGTTCCGCGAGGCCGGTGGCAGCGCGCTCAAGGGCGACCGCAAAAGCTATCAGATGAACCCGATGAACCGCCGCGAAGCCCTGCGCGAATCGCTGCTCGACGAGCAGGAAGGCGCCGACGCGCTGATGGTCAAACCGGCCGGCGCCTACCTCGACATCATCCGTGACATCCGTCAGGCGTCGAACCTGCCGCTGGCGGCGTATCAGGTCAGTGGCGAGTACGCGATGATCAAGTTCGGCGCCCAGGCCGGCGCGATCGATGAAGAACGCGTAGTGCGCGAAAGCCTCGGCGCGATCAAGCGCGCGGGTGCTGATCTGATCTTCACCTACTTTGCGATGGATCTGGCGTTGGCCGGGATCTGAACAACACCCCATAACCTGTGGGAGCTGGCTTGCCAGCGATGGCGTCGGCACAGGCAGAATCATTCTGGCTGATCTACCGCTATCGCTGGCAAGCCAGCTCCCACAGGGTTCAGGGTGTTCTTTGTGTCACGGCCCACGGTTTGCCAGCGATTGTGTATGGTGGTGGCGCCTCAACGGACTGGATACCGCAACATGCACCCCCCACGCTTACTCATCACCTTCGCGGCATTGCTGGCATTGGCCGGTTGCGCCAGCCAGCGCGACGGCGAACCGCCGCCACGCCCACCCGCCGAGGTGAAAGCCGAAATCGTCCGGCTGCTGCCGGCGAAAATCCCTGACCGGCAGGGCTGGGCCACCGATATCTACGCCGCCTTCGCCGCGCAGAACATCAGCCCGACCACGCAAAATCTGTGTTCGGTGCTGGCCGTGGCCGAGCAGGAATCGACCTTTCAGGCTGACCCGAAAGTCCCTGGCCTGGGCAAGATCGCCCGTGACGAAATCGACCGCCGCGCCGCCAAAGTGCACATCCCCAGCCTGCTGGTCAGCGGTGCCCTGCAAGTGCGTTCGCCCAACGGCAAGAGTTACAGCGAACGCCTGAATGCGGCGCGCAGCGAAAAAGAGCTGAGTGCGATTTTCGATGATTTCATTGGCATGGTGCCGATGGGACGCACCTTGTTCGGCGGCTTCAACCCGGTGCACACCGGCGGACCGATGCAGGTCAGCATCGAGTTTGCCGAACAGCATGCCAAGGATTATCCGTACCCGGTGGACGGCACGATTCGCCGCGAAGTGTTCAGTCGGCGCGGCGGCATGTATTTCGGTATCGCCCATTTGCTCGGTTATCCGGTCAGTTACCGCGAGCCGTTGTACCGCTTCGCCGATTTCAATGCCGGTTGGTACGCCAGCCGCAACGCCGCGTTCCAGAATGCCGTGAGTCGCGCTTCGGGCATCCCGCTGGCGCTCGATGGCGACCTGATCCGCTATGACTCGATCATGCCCGGCGGCACGGAACTGGCGGTGCGCACCCTTGGCAAATCGCTGGGCATGCGCAACCCGAGCATTCGCGATCAACTGGAGAAGGGCAAAACCCTGGAATTCGAAGAGAGCAAACTTTACAAGCGGGTTTTTGAGCTGGCCGAGCAGGCCGAGGGCAAAGCGTTGCCGCGTGCGGTGTTGCCGGGCATCGTTCTGCAAAGTCCGAAGATCACCCGCAAGCTCACCACCGCGTGGTTTGCCAAACGCGTGGACGAGCGCTACAAACGCTGCATGGCCAAGGCCGGGTAAAACCGTCAGACATAAAAAACCCGGCTGAGGGAGCCGGGTTTTTCTGCGGTGTTGCGCGTGACGCCATTCATTCAAGCGTTGCGCAGTTCGTTCAAGCGATCAGCACCGCCTTCAGCAACGCGACGTTCGATCAGACGATCCGAACCACCTTCAGCAACGCGACGTTCTATCAGACGATCCGAGCCACCTTCAGCAACGCGACGTTCGATCAGACGATCCGAGCCACCTTCAGCAACGCGACGTTCGATCAGACGATCCGAGCCACCT
>NZ_JBUDGD010000096.1:0-11108 GCF_055484735.1 Pseudomonas sp. 15C
TTGCTTCGCTGCACCTACTTCCGCTGTGTACGACTTCGTCGTACGGTCGCTGCGCTCCCACGCCCGGATCAATCCCTCCGCTCAGCCTTCCGATGTCGCTGGTTAGGCAAGATCAAGATCAAGGGCACTCGAGCTAACGCTCATTGTTGAGTGGTTAGAAGCGCCACATGGCTTGAGATTTTCGGTGGATTCGCCCCTCACCCCAGCCCTCTCCCCCTGGAGAGGGAGCAGATTTGTGAGCCGTTCACAACTTGAGTTCGACTCGAAATCTCAGTCGGCGTATCTCTATCAAACCACTCGGTCAGTCCCCTCTCCCTCTGGGAGAGGGCTAGGGTGAGGGGCTTTTGATTTTGCTTATGCTCTGGCTCTCGATTCTGACGCCATTGCGCTCGGTTCATTTGTGAGAGCGAGCCTGCTCGCGAATGAACGATAACCCAGCCCTCAAGCCGGGCTGGTTTTAGCCTTCAGGTTGCGCGCATACCAAGGTCGCTGCGGCACGCGGCGAAACAAACCTTCAAGTTTTTCTTCGTCGGTGAGGAAGGTGATGCGCAGTGCCAGTTTCATGGTTTCGGGGTCCATTTCTACTGTTTTGCCCATCTGCAGGCCGGGCGTGGGGCTGCAGCCGTGGGTGATCGGGCCCAGCCACGGGTCGTCGATTTCGACCCAGCGCCCAGGGGCGAACCATGGCACGCCATTGACTTGCAATCGCTTGACTTCGCCCGGATGAAAACGTTCGTGGGCGCGAAACCAGTCTTCGATGCGGTCATCGATCCAGCCGTGGAAATACCAGAACGCCGGATTGACGTGCGAGGAAAACGGATCGCCGAGGAAGTCGTTTTCAGGGCGGTACCAGCGCGCGGCGAAGTCGGCCGGATCGCGTGCGAACGGCACCGGCTGGCCATTCGACGGATCGCGCGGCACCGAGGCCCAGCGCATGTGCAGCCAGTCGTGCAGGCCCAGCTCGACCTCGGAGCCGAACTGGCCCAGGGTCAGTCTGGCCAGGTACGCCGGGTCACGGTACTGCGACTCCCAGACCTGGAAGTTGCTCTCATAGGTTTCGGCGGTTTTGATGTCGCTGACCCACTGGCTGAATTCATCGTCGCCGGCGGCGGTCCAGGTCGGCGGTAACGCGGTGCCGTCGTGGTTATCGAAATAGCGGGCAAAACCGAGCCGGTCGCGGATCAGTTCCGGCTGCGGCAGCGGGAAATACTCCCACGACGGCAAATGCTGCATCGAGCGCGCAGTACCCAGCATGTGCCGGTGCATGAAAAAGAAATCGACACCCGAGCCATTACGATCCTTGCGCGGGCCACGGGCATCGCGCTCGTGATCGCGAGGGCCGGGTTGCCAACCGATGCCGCGCAATGCCTCGCGCTTATCCTCGGGGAGTTTGTGCCACTTGTCACGGGTCGCATGCCACAACTGGTGGAACAGGCGATGCTCGGGGGAAATCAGCCACGCCAGCAATGTTTCATTCAGCGGTGTGCGTTCGCGGGCTTCAGGGAACAATTGCTTGACCGCAACGAAACGGTTGTCCTGCACGGGCAAACTCAATGGCCGATCGAGACGCAGCGCCTTGCCGCTGAGGGTGCCGCTGCCGGCATTGCCGAAGTCGGCCCAGACTTCATCGAGGACCATTTCCAGCTCATAGCCGATCTGGCCATCGGCGCCGATCAACCGCCAGCTGAGTTTCGCGGCATCGGCCTTGGCCAGATCGCCGAGAATCCGGTAACGCGGTGTGTCGCCAGAGCGCAAGCGCTGCGGCGTGTCGAGAAAACCACAGACGCCGCGGCCCTTCTGACCGATATCGAGGAACACTTGCAGACCGGTATTCGGCAAGCCTTCAAGGCCGGCATCGGCGCCTTCGAAACGGATATCCCAGACCCCGCGCAAGGCGTTCGCCAGGCGCTGACCGGCCACGTCCGCCACATCGAAAGAGGCTTCGCCCGGGGTGATCGTCGGGTCCGGTCTGGTCCATTCGCGATGCCCGAAATAAGCCGCTGGCACGGCCGCGCCGGTCAGCGCCAGACCGGCCATGAACCATCGTCGAGAAATCTTCATTGCCCTACCTGTGTCAGCCATGAAGCAGGCTTTATCCAAGCTAGAACGTTTGTTGCTCCGGCAAATTTAAGCGGCATGTTCGCCGGCACGCGGCCAGCCTAAATTTCCCCGCCGATCACTCGTTCTTCCCAGATAGCAAAGGCCGCCGCGCCTGCACCTCACTGGCGAACCCGACTGAGATGGCAATGACAAAACCACGTTCGAAAAAGGCTCTATTCATCGGCCTGCCGTTAGCCCTGGCGATCAGCGCCGGCGCCGGCTTTGCCGTGTGGCACCACTGGTTCAAGGACGATCTCGGCTACCCGGTCAAAGTGATGCAACAGGCAGATGAATTGCACGAACGCATGCTGTCCTTCGACAGCCACGTCAGCCTGACGCAGAACTTCGGCACCGATGGCCACGAAGCCGACAAGGACGGCGACGGTCAGTTCGACCTGGCCAAGGCCAATCGCGGGCGACTGTCCGGTGCGGCGCTGACCATCTTCGGCTGGCCGGAAATGTGGAACGGCCCGAACGCCCCGCACAAACCGACGCCCGGCTTCGTCGACGAGGCGCGCAACCAGCAGGAAATCCGCTTCAAGATCATCAGCGGCATGGTTCGCGACTATCCCAATCAAGTCGCCATCGCCTACACGCCGGACGATTTCCGTCGCCTGCACGGCGAGGGTAAATTCGCGATTTTCATCAGCATGCTCAACGCCTACCCGCTGGGCCACGACCTGAACCTGCTGGATCTGTGGACGGCGCGTGGCATGCGCATGTTTGGTTTCAGCTACATCGGCAACAACGACTGGGCCGACTCGTCGCGGCCGCTGCCGTTTCTCAACGACTCACCGGACGCCCTCGATGGCCTCTCGGATCTGGGCAAGCAAGCGGTCAGGCGCCTCAATGATCTGGGGGTGATCATCGATGTGTCGCAAATGTCGAGCAAAGCCCTCGAGCAGGTTGCGCAACTCAGCCGTACTCCGCTGATCGCCTCGCATTCGGCGCCGCGGGCGATGGTCGATATACCGCGCAACCTCAGCGACAAGGAAATGCAGCTGATCAAGAACAGCGGCGGCGTGGTGCAGATCGTCGCATTTTCCCAGTACTTGCGCCCGCTGACCCAGGCCACGCAGGACAAGCTCAACGAGATGCGCAAGGACTTCGACCTGCCACCGCTGCCGAACCTGGCCATGGCCTTGATGCCCGGCGACCCGATCATCGCGGCATGGTCCGAGCAGAAATTCGGCCAGTACGCCAGCCGCCTCTACGGCATCCTCGAGGAGGAGCCCAAAGCCAGCCTCAAGGACTTCGGCAACGCCATCGATTACGCGGTCCGCAAAATCGGCATCGATCATGTCGGCATCAGTTCCGACTTCAACGAGGGCGGCGGCGTCAAAGGTTTCGAAAATGTGGGCGAGATTCGCAACGTCACCGCCGAGCTGATCTCGCGCGGCTACTCCGAAGCGGACATTGCCAAGCTGTGGGGCGGCAACTTCCTGCGCGTCTGGGATCAGGTCGAGAAAGCCGCGAAACCGGCACTGGCCACCGCGCCGGGAACCGCCACGCCATGAGCAATCGTCGTGAGTTTCTCAAGCAGGCCGGGATTCTAGCCGCCGCGCTGCCGCTGGGGGCGAGCCTGCCGAATGTCGCCCGTGCGGCAAGCAACGCACCGCTGCCGCGCAACCAGTGGGCGCAATTGCAGCAACTGTTCGAGCAGGATCCGGACTATCTGCATTTCTCCAACTTCCTCATCACCTCGCACCCCAAACCGGTGCGCGAGGCGATTGCCCGGCATCGCGCCGCCCTCGATAAAAATCCCGGCCTGGCCATGGATTGGGATCTGGGGGTGATAGAACAGCGTGAACAAAACGTGCGGGTCTGGGCCGGCCGTTACCTCGAGGCCAGCCCGAAACAGATCGCGCTGACCGGCAGCACCACCGAAGGCCTGGCGACGATTTACGGTGGCGTGCACGTACGCGCCGATCAGGAAATCCTCACCACCGTCCATGAACATTACGCCACCCACACCACCCTTGCGCTGCGCAGCGAACGCGACGGCACACGGGTGCGCAAAATTCCGCTGTTCAAGGACGTGTTCAGCGCCAGCCAAGCCGAAATTCTGGCCAACATCGACAATGCGATCCGCCCGGAAACCCGCGTGCTGGGCATGTGCTGGGTCCACTCCGGCAGCGGTCTGAAACTGCCGATTGGCGCGATCGGTGCGATCGTCGACAAGCACAATCGCGGCCGCAGCGATGCCGACCGCATTGTCTACGTGGTCGATGGCGTTCACGGCTTCGGCGTCGACAACCTGAATTTCGCGCAGATGAATTGCGACTTCTTTATCGCCGGCACGCACAAATGGATGTTCGGCCCACGGGGCACCGGGATCATTTGCAGCCGCTTCGAAGAGGTGAAATACGTCACCCCGGTGATTCCGACCTTCTCCGAGGCCACCGCGTTCTCCACCACGATGACGCCCGGCGGTTATCACGCCTTCGAGCACCGCTGGGCGCTGGACGAAGCCTTCAAGTTGCATCTGCAACTGGGCAAGGCTGAGGTCGAAGCGCGCATTCATGCGCTCAACAGTTACCTCAAGCGACGCCTGCAACAACGTCCGCAGATCGAGATGGTGACGCCGCTGAGCCCGCAATTGTCGGCCGGTTTCACCTTCTTCCGGGTCAAGGGCAAGGACAGTGACAAGGTCGCTGCGCACCTGATGGCCAACCGCGTGATTGCCGATGCCGTGCACCGCGACGTCGGCCCGGTGATCCGCACCGCCCCCGGCCTGCTCAACGACGAAGCGCAGATCGACCGCCTGCTGGCCGTGCTCGACCAGGCCCTGTGAGCCCCCTTCTTCTTTTAGTGAGAGCCGCCATGAAATCCGTACCACGTCGTTTTCTTCTGCAGCCTTTGCCGGCGCTGATGCTCGGCACCCTCGCCGTCCTGTTGTCGCCGGCTACCGCCCAGGCCAGCACCCCGCTGGCACCCGGCAAGGTATTCAAGGACTGCAAGGACTGCCCCGAAATGGTCGTGCTGCCGACCGGCACGTTCACCATGGGCACCCCGGAGGACGAAGTCGGGCGCGAGCCAGACGAAGGTCCGATGCATCCGGTGACGTTCGCCAAGCCGCTGGCGATCAGCCGTTTCCAGATTCTCAAAGGTCAGTGGGACGCCTACCTCAAGGACACCGGCTATCAAATGCCCGATGGCGACACGCGCCCCGGCCGGGCGTGCAAGGCCGGAATTCCCGACTATCAGGGCAGCGACCCGCGCAAGCAGTACACCGACAAGCATCCGGCGGTGTGCATGGACTTTGCGGAAATCGAGGCCTACGTGGCGTGGCTGTCGAAAAAGACCGGCAAGGCTTATCGACTGGTCAGCGAATCCCTGCGCGAATACGCCGCCCGTGGCGGCAGCAGCGGCCCGTTCCCCTTCCCCTTCGATGAAGGCAAGGAATACAGCATCGCCCGACACGCCAACACCTATGGCGCCGCCGATGGCTACAACTTCACCGCGCCGGCCGGCAGTTTTCCGGCCAACGCCTTCGGCGTCTACGACATGCACGGAAACCTCTATGAATGGACTGCCGATTGCTACAACGAGAACTACGTCGGCGCGCCGAGCGATGGCAGCGCCTGGCTGAGCGGCAAGTGCGAAGTGCGGCGCATCCGGGGCAACGACTGGGGTGAAGCGCCGGTGTTTTCCCGCTCGGGCAATCGCAACGCCACCTACACCGACACCCGCGGCGACTGGATCGGCTTTCGGGTCGCCCGCGATCTGTAACGCCTGCGCCCGGCTAAATTCGCCGTCCTGCCAGCCGTTTTACAGGTGAGCGCGAACCGCCACGGCGCGCCACCGCCCTCTACGTCATCCAGGCGAACTCCGCGCTCCGGCATGCGGGCTTCGCCGCTCCTTCAAGCAGGGAACCTCCATGAGCAAACCAACACGCGGGGTGATCAACGAATTGTTCGCCCTGCTCAAACCCTTTCGGCTGATCGTCATCGTCTCGACCCTGCTCGGCATGCTCGGCGGGCTGAGCGTCACCGCATTGCTGGCGACCATCAACAGCGTGCTGCACAGCGAAGGCGCCGTCAGCAACAGCATGGTCGCGGTGTTCGCCGGGTTGTGCCTGCTGGCCCTGACCAGTTCGATCTGTTCCGACATCGGCACCAACCATGTCGGCCAGCACATCATTGCCAGATTGCGCAAAGAGCTGGGTGAGAAAGTCCTGTCGGCGCCCATCGAGCAGATCGAGCGCTACCGCAGCCATCGGCTGATCCCGGTGTTGACCCACGACGTCGACACCATCAGCGACTTCGCGTTTGCTTTTGCCCCGCTGGCGATTTCCATGACCGTCACGCTCGGCTGCATGGGCTATCTGGCCCTGTTGTCGTGGCCGATGTTCCTGATGGTGGTGGTGGCGATTGCGCTGAGCACGGTCATCCAGTACATCGCCCGCGGCCGCGGCATGCAGGGCTTCATGAAGGCCCGCGACTACGAAGACGAGCTGCAGAAGAACTACCACGCCGTGGCTGAAGGCGCGAAAGAGCTGCGCATCCACCGCCCGCGCCGCCATCGCATGTTCGTCTCGGGCATCGAAGGCACGGCGAACAAGATCTGCGACACCCAGGTGCGCTCGGTGAACATTTTCGTCATCGCCAAGACGCTCGGCTCGATGCTGTTTTTCGTGGTGATTGGCCTGGCGCTGGTCCTGCAATCGTTCTGGCCGAGCGCAGACAAAGCAGTGATCAGCGGCTTCGTGCTGGTATTGCTGTACATGAAAGGCCCGCTGGAGCACCTGATCAGTACGCTGCCGATTGTCAGCCGCGCACAGATCGCCTTCCGCCGCATCGCCGATCTGTCGGAACAATTTTCCTCGCCCGAACCGCACCTGCTGCTCAGCGAGCAGGCGCCGAAAAACAACACGGTACACAGCCTCGAACTGAGCGATGTCACTTACAGTTTCCCGACCGTTGAAGGCGCTGCGCCCTTCCGTCTCGGGCCGGTGAACCTGAAGATCGAACAGGGCGACATCGTTTTCATCGTCGGCGAAAACGGCTGCGGCAAGACCACCCTCATCAAACTGCTGCTGGGCCTTTACGCGCCGCAGCAGGGTGAGATCCGCCTCAACGAGCAGTTGATCGACGCGGCGAACCGCGATGATTACCGCCAGTTGTTCACGACAATCTTTGCCGACTACTACCTGTTCGACGACGTGGTCCAGGGCGATACGCAGATCCCCGAGGACGCCAACAAATACCTGCAACGGCTGGAGATTGCGCACAAGGTCAGCGTGCGTGACGGCGCCTTCACCACCACCGACCTGTCGACCGGGCAGCGCAAGCGCCTGGCACTGGTCAATGCGTGGCTGGAAGAACGTCCGGTGCTGGTGTTTGACGAATGGGCCGCCGATCAGGACCCGACGTTCCGGCGTATTTTCTACACCGAGCTGCTGCCCGATCTCAAACGCTTGGGCAAAACCATCATCGTCATTTCCCATGACGATCGTTACTTCGACGTGGCCGACCAACTGGTGCGGATGAACGCCGGCAAAGTGCTGACCGAGCTGCAACCGGCCTGATTGTGAAAAATGTGTAAAAAAACTGTGTCGAGCCTTTCCGGTTTTCGGAGGGCTCAACGTCTTATCTACAGTTAATAGAAATAGTTCTCAGTCAACACTTTGAAGAGTAGAAGAATAATGCCCGCACCGCACGGACTCCACCCGCTCGCCAAGGCTCTGCTGATCCGCCGCTCCTTGCGTTCCACTTTGCCGGCGCTGTGCGCCATGGCCCTCACGCTGCCGATCGTCGGTCAGGCACAGGCTGCAGCCGTGGCGATCAATATTCCTGCACAGTCGCTGGGGAGCGCTTTGCAGGAATTCGGTCGCCAGACCAACCTGCAAGTGCTGTACAGCCCGGATGAAGTCAGTGGTCTGCGCAGCAGCGCCGTCAGCGGCACCCTCGAACCGACGGCCGCGATCGCGCAGTTGCTCAAAGGTACCGACATTGCCTACAGCGTCGACGGCAACAACGTCGCCCTGCGCTCGCGCAGCAACAGCGGCACCAGCCTCGACCTCGCACCGACGAACATTTCCGCCACTGCCGAATCGGCCTGGGGCCCGGTCGACGGCATCGTCGCCAAACGCAGCGCCACCGGCTCCAAGACTGATACCGCGATCAAAGTCATCCCGCAGACCATCAACGTCGTCACCCAGGACGAGATCAAGATGCGCGGCTCACAATCGGTCACCGAAGCCCTGCGCTACACCCCGGGCATGACCGGCGGCGGCTTCGCTGACCGGGTGAAGATTTTCGACGAACCGACCTCGCGCGGCTTCTCGCCCACCCCGCTGTACCTCGACGGCCTGCACATGCCCTATGGCGGCGGCAGCACCGGCGGTTCGCTGCAGATCGACCCGTACACCCTGGAGCGCATCGAAGTACTCAAGGGCCCGGCCTCGGTGCTGTACGGCCAGAACCAGCCCGGCGGTATCGTCAACATGGTCAGCAAGCGCCCGACCGCCACCCCGCTGCACGAAGTGAAAATCGGCGGTGGTAGCTATGACCGTAAATACGGCGCCTTCGACCTCGGCGGCCCGATCGACGATCAGGGCGAATTCCTTTATCGCCTGACCGGTGTGGTCAACGACAGTGGCTCGGCGATCGATTACGCCAGCCAGAACCGCATGCTGCTCGCGCCGAGCCTGACCTGGCTGCCGAACGACCGCACCACCATCACCGTATTCGGCCAGTACCAGAAAGACCACGACGTACCGGAAGCCCAGGGCCTGCCGGCATTCGGCACGGTCAAGAGCACGTCCAACGGGCGCATCGGCCGCAGCCTGTTCATCGGCGAGCCGGACGTGAACAAATACCACCGCGAGCAATTCGTGGTCGGTTACGAGGTCGCGCACGAACTCAACGACATCTGGACCTTCAAGCAGAACGCGCGCTACGCCGACGTCAACGACCAATATGTCGCGCCGCTGCACGGTTATTCATTCCCGACCAACCCGGTGACCGGCCTCGACGACAACAGCTTCCAGAGCCGCTACGCGGTGGACTGGTCGCAGCACAACAAGGTCTACGGCATCGATAACATCGCCCAGGCCAAGTTCAACACTGGCGAACTCGAGCACACCGTGCTGCTCGGCGTGGACTACTACCATTTCAACTCGAAGTTCCTCGGCCTGTACGACCGCACCGCGCCGGGCATCGATCTGTACAACCCGGTATATGGCAGCGCGATCAACTTCCGCCAGCCCTACAAGTGGGACAACACCATCACTCAGACCGGCCTGTACGCCCAGGACCAACTGCGCTGGAATCAGTGGTTCCTGACGCTCGGCGGTCGTTATGACTTTGCCGAAACCGATAACAAGCAACCCCTGAGCGGTGGCCACAGCAACCAGAAGGACGAGAAGTTCACCGGCCGCGCGGGCCTGGGCTATGAATTCGCGAACGGCATCACGCCATACGTCAGCTACGCCGAATCGTTCCTGCCGCAAACCGGTACCGACCTGAGCGGCAGCGCCTTCGAGCCGACCACCGGCAAGCAGTACGAAGTCGGTATCAAGTACGAACCGACCTTCGTCGACGGTTTTATTCAACTGTCGGCTTACCAGATCGACCAGGACAACATGCTGACCACCGACCTCGACAACCCGGGGTTCAGCGTGCAGAGCGGTACCGTTCGTTCGCGTGGCGTGGAACTGGAAGGCAAGGTCAACGTCACCCAGAACCTGCGCGTACTCGCCGCCGTGTCGCGTAACCAGACCAAATGGCACAGCGCCAACGATGGCCGCGAAGGTCGCACCGTGGCCATGTCTCCGCCGCTGACCGCGTCGGCATGGGTCAACTACGACTTCGATATTTCCACGGCGCTGGCCGGTTTCGGCATGGGTCTGGGTGCGCGCTATGTGCAGCAGAGTTACGGTTCGGACTACGAGTCGGATTCTTTCCAGGTGCCGTCTTACACCGTGTATGACGCGATGGTTTCCTACGATCTGGAAAAATCGCCACTGCATGTCAAGGGTGTGAAATTGCAGGCCAACCTGCAGAACCTGACCAACGAGAAGTATGTGGCTGCGTGTAATAGCACGCTTGACTGCTACTACGGTGAGAGCCGGACGATGACGGCTGATGTGACTTACAACTGGTGAGGCTTTCAGCGCTTTGAGTTTAAAAAAACGCCGGCGATTGCTGGCGTTTTTTTTTGCGCTTGGCGGCCTTTGGGCCGGCCATGCTCTTGGGTTTTGGGTTTTGAGTTTTGAGTTTTGGGTGAATATCCGTTTTTTTGGGTGCTGCGGCTGGCGGTTTCGCCCTTACGGCGAGGCACTTTTTCCAAACGCCGAAAAAGTACCCAAAAAGGCTTGGCCCCGGCGTACGGCCCTCGCAGGCTCGGGTTCCTTCGCTCCGGGACCGATCCGGGCGCAGCGGCTACGGTTTGCTGCGCTGCACCTACTTCCGCTGTGTCTGGCTGCGCCAGACGGTCGCTACGCTCCCACCCCCGGATCGATCCCTCCACTCAGCCTGCCGAAGGGGCCGGCACGGCAGGATCAAGAGCACTCGAGCTGGCGCTCATTGTAATGAGTGGTGGGAGCGGGGGTCTGGGTTGGGGGTTGGGGGTTGGTTTGGTGTGGAAGATTTATGGTTATGAATGCGGATTACCGATTCGTGCGTGCAGACCCTGCAGATCAAAAGCCCCTCATCGGAACGCCGCCCGCCTAGCCCTCTCCCCGAGGGAGAGGGAACTGACCGTGGTGGATGCGAGAGTTACGCCGAGGTGAAATACCGAGTCGTACGTAAACTTTGAACAGCCCACAAATCGGCTCCCTCTCCCTCCGGGAGAGGGCTGGGGTGAGGGGCAAATCCACCGAAGATCTCAAGCCTTGCGGCGCTTCTAACCACTCAACAATGAGCGTTAGCTCGCGTGCTCTTGATCTTGATCTTGCGTCACCGGCGACATCGGAAGGCTGAGCGCAGGGATTGATCCGGGCGTGGGAGCGCAGCGACCGTCTGGCGCAGCCAGACACAGCGGAAGGAGGTGCAGCGAAGCAA
>NZ_JBUDGD010000097.1:0-11096 GCF_055484735.1 Pseudomonas sp. 15C
AGAGGGAGCCGATCTGCTTTGGCTTTGAAAATCGCGTACGACTCGGTATCCCAGGTCGGCGTAGCACTCGCATTCACCCCGGTCAGTCCCCTCTCCCTCTGGGAGAGGGCTAGGGTGAGGGGCTTTTGATTTCCAAAATTCGCGTTCGACTCGGTATTGCATGTCGGCGTATGCCTTGCAATCACCACGGTCAGTTCCCTCTCCCTCTGGGAGAGGGCTAGGGTGAGGGGCTTTTGATTTCCAAAATTCGCGTTCGACTCGGTATTGCATGTCGGCGTACGCCTTGCAATCACCACGGTCAGTTCCCTCTCCCTCCGGGAGAGGGCTAGGGTGAGGGGCTTTTGTTTCTGGCTTCTCCCACATTGGTTTTCATACACCTGAAATCCCTGCCAGCCCATCTCCTGTAATGAAGCTTTTATGACAAAAGTTCGGTAGCACATAGCCAGTCCGGTCATGCCTATGTAACGCGCTTGAGGGGCCCTTCGGGGTGCACTTTGCAAGCCGAGGCGGGACGCCGGGAGTGAGGCAATGGGGACTATGGAACGCTATTCGAAAGTGGGCATGCAGGAGCTCGATCAACGCTTGTCGAAGATCGTCGAGGCGGCGCGCAAGAAGCCGGTGTCGGTGTATCGCTACGGCGCGCCGTGGGTCTGGATTGTTTCGCAGGATGACTGGCAGGGCGCTTTGAAAGAGGTGTCGAGTTACATTCCGCCGGGGCATTCGCTGGTTTTGCTGCGCCCGCAGATCGACGATTTGCTCGATGCCCACCGCGAACTCCTGCACGACCTCAACGCCGAGCCGGGCATGCTGATTCCGGCGCAAACGGTGATGCACATCCTGCTTTTGCAACTGCTGTATTCGGTGCCCAGCGAACAGCAGCTCTACGAACAGCTCAATTACAACCTGCTGTTCCGCTGGTTCGTCGGCCTCGGTCTGAACCAGAAAGTCTGGAGCTTCAGCGCCCTCAGTCGCGACATCGCCACGCTGCTCAACGAGCCGCGCGCGGTGCTGCTCATTCAGAAAATCATCGGCGAAGTGTTCTGCGGTGCGTTGCTGCAAATGCCCGAGTTCTCCTTGAACTTCGCGCTGTTGCACACCTGGCTGGGCAAACATGCCTGCGCCCCGCACGTCGGCAACTAACAGCGGCAACACACCGGGCGCTGTAGCGCCAACAGGTCATCGCGAATTCAGGGGGTAGTGTGGAACCGATTTTCAAGTCACGGCTGGCGCTGTGCGGCTGGCTGCTGGTGACGGCGGGCGTGCAGCCGGCGCTGGCCGAAGAGGGCGCTGCACACGCCGCAGCGCCGCGTCTGGTCGACGTCAACGAATACTTCGTACGTGGCAATACCGTGCTCGATGCGCGGGCGATCGAGGAAGCGGTGTATCCGTTTCTCGGCCCGCAAAAAGCCCTCAGCGATATCGAAGGTGCGCGCGACGCGTTGCAGAAGGCTTATCAGGAGCGCGGTTATCAGTCGGTGTTCGTCGAGCTGCCGGAGCAAGCCGTGGCTGACGGCATCGTCTATCTGCAAGTCAGCGAAACCAAGGTTGGCCGCGTGCGTGTGGTCGGCGCCAGGCACTATTCGCCACTGGACATTCGCGACAACGTGCCGGCGTTGAAGGAAGGCGAGGTGCCGGACTTCGCCAAAGTCCAAGGCGAACTGGCGCAGCTCAACAAGACCCCGGGGCGCCAAGTGATGCCGCTGGTGCGCGAAGGTCAGCGCCCCGGCACCATGGACGTCGATTTGCAGGTGGAGGACCAGAACCCGTGGACCGCCAGCGTCGGCCTCAACAACGATTACAGCGCCGACACCGAAAAGCTGCGCACCGTCACCAGCCTCGGCTACAACAACCTCTGGCAGCTCGGCCACAGCGTCAACCTGACGTTCTTCACCGCGCCGCAGGAAACCGACAACGCCAAAGTCTGGTCGGGCTCCTACACCGCGCCGCTGACCGAGCGCTGGAGTGTGCAATTCTCCGGTTATCAGTCCGACAGCAACGTCGCCACCATCGGTGGCAGCAACGTGCTCGGCAAGGGCCACAGCTACGGCGTCTCGGCGATTTATACACTGCCGTCGAGCGGCAACTGGTCGAACTCGCTGTCGGCCGGTATCGACTTCAAAGACTTCGACGAGCGCCTGACCCTGTCCGGCGAGAGCGACAAAGTCCCGCTGCAATACGCGCCGTTCACCTTCGCCTACAACGGCTATCGCTACAGCGACAAAAGCCAGCTCGGCCTCGGTTTGAGCCTGGTCGCGGCCACGCGCAGCATTTTTGGCTACGGCAGTTCCGACGAAGATTTCGACTACAAACGCTACCGCGCCAAACCGAGCTTCGCCGTGCTCAAGGGCGACACCAGTTACACCTGGACCTTCGACAGCGATTGGCAGAGCGCGACCAAAGCGGCGTTCCAACTGGCCTCAGGCCCACTGGTTTCCAACGAACAATTCTCCGCCGGCGGCGCGACTTCGGTGCGCGGCTATCTGGCTGCCGAACGCACCGCGGATGACGGTTACCTGCTCAGTCAGGAACTGCGCACACCGTCGCTGGCGAAGTTCGCCGGCACCTGGATGCAGGACTGGCGCTTCTACGCCTTCGCCGAAGGCGCACAACTCTATCTGCGCGACGAACTGCCGGATCAGGACGCCAACTACGCCCTGGCCAGTGTCGGCATCGGCACCCGCGCCAGCCTGAGTAAATGGCTGTCCGGCAGCCTCGACTGGGGCTACCCGCTACTCGAAGGGCCGAACACCTCGAAACAGGAATCGCGCCTGCACTTCAACCTTCAGGCCACTTTCTAACCAGGAGCACTTTTCATGCAGCGCCTCATTCTTTCCCTGTTGATCTGCCTGGGCTTCGTGCTCCCGGCCACGGCTCAGGCCTGGTGGCAGGACGACTGGCATTACCGCAAACAGATCGCCGTCGACACCACGCCGCAGGGCGCGGCGATCAATCAGGCGCTCGGTCGCACGGCGCTGCTGGTGCGTTTGCACACCGGCAACTTCACCTTCGACGGGGTGAAAGAGGACGGCTCGGACCTGCGCTTTGTCGCCGCCGATGACAAAACCGTGCTCAACCATCAGATCGAAAGCTTCGACGCGCTGATGGGCATGGCGCTGATCTGGGTCGACGTGCCGAACGTCGAGGGCGGGCAGCGTCAGGACATCTGGATGTATTACGGCAATCAGAAGGCGCCGGCGACCGGCAACGGCCAACTGACCTTCGACCCGAATTACACCGCGCTCTACCATTTCGACGGTGCCACCGGCACCCCCGCCAAAGACACCACCGCCTACGGCAACACCGCGCAGAGCGCGACTGGTGCGGCGATTGACGGCGTGGTCGGGCGTGCCTTGCAGTTCAGCGGTCAGCCGTTGCTGCTGCCGGCCAGCCCTTCGCTGCAGCACAACGCTGGCAGTGCGTTCACTTTCAGCGCCTGGCTGCGTGTGGATCAGGCCAGTGGCGAGCAACTGATTCTGGCTCGCCGCGAAGGCACGCAAAGCCTGCTGATCGGTATTAGCCAAGGTCTGCCGTTCGTGGAAATTGACGGCCAACGCGCCGCTGCCACCCAGGCGCTGACGCCCGCGCAATGGCAACACGTCGCGCTGACCGCCGAAGGTTCGAAAGTCACCCTGTACATCAACGGTCGCGAGAGCGCTGCGTTGGCCCAGGCGATGCCGGCGTTCAACTCGGTCATGGCCATCGGTGCCGATCTGCACGAAGGGCCGTTCCAGCCGTTTGTGGGCGCTATTGATGAGCTGCGCCTGTCGAAGGTCGCCCGTCCGGCCGCGCTGCTGTTGGCCGATGCCACCTCGCAGGGTGCCGAGTCGAAGCTGGTGGCTTACGGCGTCGATGAAGAACAGTCCGGTTTCGGTTTCGGCAGCCTCGGTTTCCTGCTCAATGCGGTGCCGGTGGACGCCTGGGTGATCATTGCCGTGCTGGTGCTGATGATGTTCCAGTCGTGGATCATCATGCTGCGCAAGAACCGCACCCTCGGCCGTGTCACCGCGGCCAACGAAGACTTCCGCACGCATTTCGCCAAGGTCGGCACGCGCCTGGAGATGTTCGCCGACGACACGCAACTCGCTCAGCGCCTGCAACATTCGTCGCTGTGGCGCCTGTATCTGGTGGCGGTCAAAGAGATCCGCACCCGTCGCGAGCAGGGCGCCGATACCTCGTCGGTTTCGGCAGCGACCATCGAGGCCATCCGCTGCTCGATGGACGGTGTGCGCACCCGTGAGAACCAGCAACTGAGTTCGAAACTCTCGACCCTGTCCAATGCCATCGCTGGCGGCCCGTACATCGGCCTGCTCGGCACGGTGCTGGGGATCATGGTGGTGTTCCTCGGCACGGCGATGGCCGGTGACGTCAACATCAATGCGATCGCACCGGGCATGGCCGCCGCCTTGCTCGCCACCGCCATGGGCCTGTTCGTCGCGATCCCGGCGCTGTTTGGCTACAACCGCCTGATCACCCGCAACAAGGAGGTCAGCGCCGACATGCGCGTGTTCGTCGACGAATTCATCACCCGTCTGGCGGAGATGCATGGCGAGAGCCAGTTCAGTGAATCCACGCATGCGCGCGGCCATCACGCCAACCATTCCGTACCGGCCTGAGGAGCACTGACATGGCGTCCGTAAATGCCTCCCACGACGATGACGAAGATGCCGCAGTGGACAGCATCAACATCACGCCGCTGGTCGACGTGCTGATGGTGGTGCTGGTGATGTTCATCCTCACCGCCACCGCGCAGGTCTCCGGGATTCAGATCAACCTGCCCAAGGCCAGCGCCTCGGTGTCGCTGTCGGAAGCCAAGACCAAGGCGATTTCGGTAAATGACGGCGGCCAGGTGTTTCTCGATGCCTACCCGGTGACCCTCGCCGAGCTGGAAGAGCGCCTGCGCATAGAGAAAGCGCAGAGCCCGGATTTCCCGGTGATCGTGCGCGGCGATGCGACGGTGCAGTACCAGAAAGTCATCGAAGTGCTGGATCTGTTGCGCCGGCTCGAACTGTCCCAGGTCGGTCTCGTCACCGGCAAACCGAGTCAGGGCTGAGTCATGACTGCACAACTTCCGATCGAGCCCTTGCCGGTGAAGAAGTCGCCGCTGCGTTATGCGAAGTGGGGCGCCGGTCTGCTCATCGCTGCTTTGGCTGCATGGTTCCTCTGGCAGTGGGCCAACGACATGGCCGGCGTGCGCCGCGAAGCGCCGAAGGTGCCGACGATCATTCCGTTGCCGCCACCGCCACCTCCGCCGCCGGAAAAACCGCCGGAGCCGGAAACCCCGGTGGAAGAAAAAGTCGTCGAGCCCGAGCCAACGCCCGAGCCGCAAGAGGTCAAGCCCGAGGAAGAAGCGCCGCCATCGCCGGCGGACGATCTGGCCAACCCGATGCAAATGGACGGCGATGCGCAAAGCGGCAGCGACGCCTTCAACATCGGCGCGGGCAAGGGCGGCGGCATGGCCGGGGCCGGCGGCGGGCGTTTGGGCACCGGCACGTACAGCCAGTTCCTCGCGTTCACCTTCCAGCGCTTGCTACGCGAAAACCCGGAACTGCGCAACCTCGCGTTCTCGTTGCAGGCGGATGTGTGGCTGAGCAGCGTCGGCGAGATCACCCGCGTCGAGCTGATCAAGTCCAGCGGCAACCCGCAAATCGATACCCAGGTGCTGGCCGCGCTGCGTGGCGCGCCGGCCCTTAGCGAACGGCCTCCGGCCTCGATCACTTTGCCCGTGCGCCTGTCCCTGCAAGGGCGGCGTCCGGGTTAACCCAGCCTGTTTATTGCCAGGCCTTCGAGCTTGGCCAAAAGGAGTTGTGTGCAGATGATTTCCAATGTGAATCGATTGTCCCTGGCGGTCGGCATGGTCGTTGCGACCCTGGTCGGTCAGGCCGTGGCCGCGCCGGCACCGTCGGAGAACGCCACGATCAATCTGATCCGCTTGCTGGTCGAGCAGGGCATTCTCAAACAGGACAAGGCCGATGCTTTGATCGCTCAGGCGCAGAACGAGGCCGTCCAGGCCAGGCAGGCCGCCGCGACCACGGCGGTTGCGGCCGGACCGGTCGCCGCACCGGGCGATGTCCGTGTGCAATACGTGCCGGCGGCGGTGCGTGACCAGATCCGCGATCAGGTCAAAGCCGAGGTCATGGCCACCGCGAAACAGGAAAACTGGGCGGCGCCCAACAGCTTCCCGGAATGGGCTGCGCGCATCAGCTTCGACGGCGACATTCGTCTGCGCAACGAATCGCGCTACTACTCGGACAGCAACAGCAACGAGATCGTCGACTTCGCCAAGCTCAACAACAACGGCCCGTATGACGTCAATCCCAACAGCAGCACCAGCCTGCCGCCGCTGCTCAATACCCGCGAAGACCGCACCAACCAGTTCCGCATTCGCGCACGGCTGGGCATGAAAGCCGAGATCTCGCCGCAGTGGACCGCCGGCATTCGCATCGGCACCGGCTCGGACAACAACCCGGTCTCGACCACGCAAAACCTCGGCGGCGGTTTCGCCAAGAAAGACATCTGGCTTGATCAAGGTTATTTGAACTGGAAGCCGAGCGATGAGCTGACCCTGACCGGCGGGCGCTTTGCCAACCCGTTCATGTCCACCGACATGCTCTATTCAAACGACTTGAATTTCGATGGCGTCGCAGCGCTGTTCGATCACAAGCTCAACCGCGACTGGGGCGTGTTCGGCACCGTCGGCGCGTTCCCGGTCGACTACACCAACGACACCGCCAGCAGCAACGGCTTCGACAAGGAAGAGAGCGACAACAAGTGGCTGTACGGCGCGCAGATCGGCGCCAAATGGGCGATCAACAGCAATAACCGCTTGAAAGGCGCATTGGCTTACTACCGCTTCGACGATATCGAAGGCCAGCGCTCGGCGCCTTGCGAACCGTGGGCCGGCGCCCCTGGCTGTGACAGCGATGGCAGCCGCGCGGCGTTCATGCAGAAGGGCAACAGCGTGTTCCTGCTGCGCGACATTACGCCGAACCCGCTCAACCCGACGACCACGCCGCAACCGCAATTTGTCGGCCTCGCCTCGGAATTCAATCTGCTCGATCTCAATATGGTTTGGGATGCCGACCTGCCGGAAGATTTCAAACTGCGCAGCCAGGGCAACTACATCCACAACCTCGCCTACAACGAAGGCGACATGCGCAGGCGTTCGGCGGGGCAGATCGTCAACAACCTCGACAGCAACGGCGACCTCGAAAGCGGCGCCAACGCGTGGATGGTGCAGTTCACCCTCGGCAGTGCGCTGGACCTGAAAAAGCAGGGCGACTGGAACATGTTCGCTGGCTACAAATACATCCAGCCGGATGCCTTGCCGGACGGCTTCAACGACTCGTCGTTCCACCTCGGCGGGACCAACGCCAAGGGCTATTTCCTCGGCGGCAATTACGGTCTGGCGAAGAACGTTTACGCCACCGGTCGCTGGATGAGCACCGAGGCGGTGTACGGCGCGCCGTACGACATCGACGTCTTGCAGCTTGAGATCAACACGCGCTTCTAAAGCGCCGGGAGAGGCTTATGAAATCGCGATTCGTGTTGCTCGGGCTCGGCCTGTTGATCGCCACTGGTGCGAATGCCGAAGGCATGGAAGAACGCCTGCGCACGCAGTTGCGCAGCACCACTCAGCAGCTTCAGGCTCTGCAAAGTCAGCAGGCCCAGGCCAGCGCCGCGCAACTGGCAGCGCAGAACGAAGCCAAGGCGGCGCAGGCGCAGATCAAGCAGCTGACGGCGCAACTGGCCAAGGCCCAAGGCATTGCCGAGCAGCTCGCCGGCCAGCAACAGAGCCTGCATAGCCAGGCGCAGGCGCAAGTGGCGGCCAGCGTCGAGCAGACCGGCAAGTTCAAGAAAGCCTATGACGACTTGTTGGTCATGGCCCGTGGCAAAGAGGCGGAACGCGCCAGGCTTGAAGCGCAATTGAGCGAGCGTGACACACAAGTGCAGCAATGTTCAGCCAAGAATCAACAGATGTACGGCGTCGCCAAGCAGATCCTCACGGCCTACGAAAAAATCGACGTCGCCGAGGTGATGAAAATCCGCCAGCCCTTCGCAGGGAGTGCGCGGGTCAAGTTCGATGAATTGGCTCAAGGCTTCGGTGACGACCTTTACAAAACTCAATTCGATGCGCCGCAAGCCGCGCGCGCCCACTGACAGGCAAGGAAGAAGCAATGACTCAACTCATCAGCCATGTATCGCCACAATCTCTGACCGAGGTGCTGCAAGCCGCCGGTTATCGCGTCAACCAGACCGAGCAGAACGGCATCGTGCAGTTGCTCAGCGCCAGCCAGGGCATCGGCTACGCGGTGCGGTTCGGCAACCCGGCGGCGGAGCAGGGCAGCTACGTCGACTTCACCTTCAGCTGTGCGCTGCGCGTGCAAGGCGAGTTGCCGCCGGGTGTGGCCGAGCAGTGGAACGCCACCCGGCGCTTCGCGCGGTTGTCGTTGCAGGGCGAGTTTCTGGTGATGGAAATGGACGTGGTGCTGGCCGCTGGCGTGAGCCACGATCATCTGCGCGGCAATCTCGAATTGTGGGATCGACTGTTGCAGGAATTCATCGTCTACCTGCGTGATTTCAGTCAGGCCACACAGGCCGCTACCGCCAAAGCGCCAGTCGCCGAGCAAGAGGAAGTCGCGCTGTGAAAAAGCCTGCCGTGGTGATCAGCGCCGCTGCGGTGGCGCTGTTGGTGGTGGCCGTGGCGCTGGTGCTGCGCCCGGGCTCTGACCCGGTTGCCGCCCAGCAATCGTCGCCTGTCGCGGCGGTTGCTGCGGGGCCTGCGGTGGCGCGGTTGGGTAATCAGCAGGTTTCGCCAGACGAGTTACAGGCGTTGCTGGCGACCGTTGCGCCCGAAGCTCGGGAAAAGCTGCACGGCAACCGTGAGGCGCTGGAACGCTGGATTCGCACGCGTCTGGCCGAAAAAGCGGTGCTGGAACAGGCTGACGCGCAGGGTTGGGCGCAGCGCCCGGAGATCGTACGGCAGACCAGGGCGGCGACTGAGCAGATTGTCTTCCGCGATTATCTGCGCTCGGTGAGTCAGGTGCCGGCGGACTATCCGAGTGCGGCTGAAATTCAGCAGGCGTACGAGGCGGGCAAGGCCAATTGGCAGACGCCGGCGCTGTATCGGGTCAGTCAGATTTTCCTTGGCGTCAGCGACGCTTCGACGCTGGAAACGGTGCGCAAACAAGCCTTTGAATTGAGCAAGAAAGCGCAGGCCACACCAGCGGAATTTGCCGCACTGGCGACGCAGTATTCGCAGGATCGCGTCACGGCGGAGCGGGGCGGTGATAGTGGGCTGCAACCGTTGCAGCAACTGGTTCCGGAGGTGCGTGGCGCCGTCGCCCAGCTCAAGGTCGGCGCCGTGTCTGATCCTGTGCAAAGCGCCGCTGGTTTTCATGTGATCAAACTCACCGAACAGCAACCGGCTCGCACCGCGACGCTGGACGAACTGCGCGATCAACTGACCCAGGCCCTGCGTGCACAGCGCCAGGAACAGATCGCCCAGGCGTACCTGGACGGCATGCTCAACACCGCCACGCTGAGCATCGACGGCGCCGAGCTCAATAAAGTCCTGGAGGAAAAACACTGATTTCACCTTCACTGAGTAACCTGTGGGAGCTGGCTTGCCAGCGATGGCGGCTTATCAGTCACCCATGATGTTGGATCTGCTGGCCTCATCGCTGGCAAGCCAGCTCCCACAGGATCTCCACTGGGTTCAGAAATAGTTAAAAGTGCTGGAAGCCACCAAAATACAAAGATCGACAGGGAGTCATCAATGTCATTCACCGAACCCGCAGGACGCGCCGGCACCAGCGATTACCGCTCGCCTGAACACAAACAGGAAACCTGGCTCAGCCACGCCGCCGCCATCGACAGCGAAGTCGCGCAGTACTTCCTTGTCAGCGCCCGTTGCGGCTGTTTCATGCAAGCGGCGCGGAGTCTCAATGTGCGCTCGACGCTGCTGCGCAAACAACTCGCGCAACTCGAACAGCAATTGCAGCACAGTCTGTTCAGCTTTCAGGGCAGCGCCTTGAGCCTGACCCGCGAAGGCCAGCAACTTCAGGCTCGACTGATCACCCTGGCCTTTGAGCGCAAATTGCCGGTGATCGAACAGCCGCTGATTCGTCTCGCGGTGGCCGAATCGATCCTTCACGACATTCTCGGCCGCGACCTGATCGCGCTGCTGCGGCGCAACGCCAGTGTGCGTCTGGAGATCATTGCGCTGGACAGCGAATTGTCATTGCGCGCGGTCAGTGCCGACATTGTTCTCTGGCTCGCCCACGGCTCAACTCCGCATCCTGGCCCGACCTTTGCCACGAGCGAACCGCAGCGGCTGGCCTGTCTGGATTACCTGCCGCACATCGCCAAACGCTATTCCCGCGTGACCGCGCGCCCGGAAACGCCGGACGATCTTGCTGATTTCATGTTGGTGCAGTGGCAGCACGATCGGCAGATCGACAGCTTTCGTCCGTGGAATGAACTGGTCGAGCAGCGCCTGGCGGGGGTGGTGCAGATGCAGTCGTATGAATTGATGCTGGAGATGATTCGCTGCGGCGCGTGCATCGGGTTGTTGCCGGCGTACATGAGCCGGTTTGATCGGGGGGTGATTGCGTTGCCTGGGCTGTTTGCCGAGCCCATGCAGTTGCAGGCCTGGCTGGCGGTTAGTGCTGAGTCTGAGCGGGTGCCGGAGGTGCAGACACTTACCGAGCTTGTTCGCCATACCTTTGCTGAGCGGCGTGAATGGTTTCAGCCTTGATCACCGGTAACTTGTGGGAGCGAACCTGCTCGCGAAGGCTTTCATCACTGATGAGGTGTTGATACACCGCGAACCCTGTGGGAGCTGGCTTGCCAGCGATGGCGGCCTCTGAGCCGACAAGTTTCTGGCTGATGTACTCAGTTCCAATGTGGGAGCCAGCCTGCTGGCGATGGCTTTCTTTCAGGCGCTGGTTTTTCTGATTTTTGAGTACATATCCGTTGCTGCGGTCACGGCTACTTATGGTTCCGCTCTTACAGCGGGTCACCTTTTTCAAACGCCAAAAAGGTAACCCAAAACGCTTGCTCCTACGTACGGCCCTCGCAAGCTCGGGTCCCTTCGC
>NZ_JBUDGD010000098.1:0-11079 GCF_055484735.1 Pseudomonas sp. 15C
GCGGCTACGGTTTGCTTCGCTGCACCTACTTCCGCTGTGTCTGGCTGCGCCAGACGGTCGCTGCGCTCCCACGCCCGGATCGATCCCTCCACTCAGCCTGCCGATGGGGCCGGTTAGGCAAGATCAAGGGCACTCGAGCTGGCGCTCATTGTGAGGAGTGGTTAGAAGCGGGTGGTTGGCTTGGGATTGGTGGTGGATTCGCCCCTCACCCCAGCCCTCTCCCGAGGGAGAGGGAGCCGATTTGGATTGGCTTTGAAACTTGTATTCGCCTCGGTATTTCTTGTCGGCGTATCTATCGCATTCACCTCGGTCAGTCCCCTCTCCCTCCGGGAGAGGGCTAGGGTGAGGGGCTTTTGATCTTGGCTTACTCTCCGGCCAATTCGCGCAATTGCTCCAGCGTCTGAGCGTCGAGCACGATGCCTTCAGCCAGTGAGCGGCTGCGCTGCCCATGCCGGCGGTCGCCCGGCAGGCGTTTGAGGCCGACACTGTGCATCTGGCGGACCAGTTCGCCGCTGCGTTCGGCGAAGGTCTGACCGGCGGCTTTGCTGGGGTCGATGACGATGAGCAATTGGCCGGTCCATGGGGTTTTCGCGCCGGGGTGGTTGGACCAGTCGAATTCGAAGGAGAAGTTGCCGCCGGTCAGTGCCGCGGCCAGCAGTTCGACCATCATCGACAGTGCCGAGCCTTTATGGCCGCCGAATGGCAGGAGCGCCCCGCCTTCGAGGATGGCCTTGGGGTCCTGGGTCGGTTGGCCGAGGCTGTCGACGCCCGTGCCGGGTGGCAGGCGTTCGCCTTTGCGGGCGGCGATCTGCACGTCGCCATGGGCAATGGCGCTGGTGGCCAGGTCGAAGACGATGGGGGCGGCGCCGGCGCGGGGGGCGGCGAAGGCGATCGGGTTGGTGCCGAAGAGTGGACGGTCGGCGCCGTGAGGGACTACGCAAGTCATGCTGTTGACCACGCTGAGCGCCACCAGCCCTTCATCAGCGAAGGGTTCGACATCCGGCCACAGCGCTGCGAAGTGATGCGAATTACGGATTGCCAGTACGGCGATCCCGGCGTGACGGGCCTTTTCCACCAGTAACGCGCGCGCCGCTGCCAATGCTGGCTGGGCGAATCCGTTGCCCGCGTCGACGCGCACGAAACCGGCGGCGACGTCCTCGACCTGCGGCACGGCGTGCCCATTGACCCAACCGCTTTTCAGCGTCGACACATACCCGGGAATCCTGAACACACCATGACTGTGCGCACCGTCGCGCTCGGCCGCTGCACAGTTGGCGGCGAGCACCCGGGCGACGTCGGTGGAGGTGCCATGGCGCAGAAAGATCATTTCAAGCAATTGCGTCAGCGCTTCGAGCGACAACGACGACGAGACAGCGGAAGACACATGATCGTGTGGCGCAGACATCTGAAGCTCCAGAATGATTATTGGAGGGAACAACAGCGTACGGACGACTTGCCCAGCGATTAACCATGGCGCAGCGGTCGCCTGTCAACCCTTCGCTGATTCAACGATGGCGCGCGCGAGTACGTGGCAGATTTATACGCGCTGAGTGCGGTATCCATGTACCGCCAATGCGTCGAGTTGCGTACCTATTCTCGGGTCTCTGCCCATGGCGTCCGTTCAGAGCTCCGATAATGCCCAGCCCCACCGCACCGCTTCTGTTTCCCGATATTCTCGATTCCCCTGGCGTGCACGCCAAACTCGGCAAAACCCACGGTTTGAACAGCAAGGATTTCAGTTGGCTTGCCCACGTGCAATTGGCGACTCACACCCTGCGCCAGCAGCAGACTCCGCCCATGCACGCCGAACGCATTTTGCTCAACGCCGACAAGCAGCAGCCCGTACCGCTGACTGGCAGCTTTATTCTCGGTGCCGGACCGGATGACGGCGGCGTGTTCCTCTATACCCCTTATGACGGCCTGAAAAAGTACAGCGACGACGACGCACTGACCAAAGCCTTGCAAGCGCGCCTCGACAACGCGGACGAAAACGATGATCTATTGGCCTTCATCAGCCTCTCCTTGCGCAAGGAACTGGTCGAGAAGCGCGATATCACGGTTACTCGCGAAACGATCAGCGGCGATGTATTTGAGGATCAGCAGTCAGCGATCGAGACCGCGCAGAATGCCTGCGCTCGCGATGTACTGGACGAGCTGAAGCGTCTGCCTTCGCTGACAACGCTGCTGGACAAGATTCTCGACGAGCTGCTGGCACCGCATTTCGCCGGCCTGCAGCAGTCGCAGACCCGCGTCAGCCTGTATCCAGCCGGCGGCGCGGGTGCCGACGATCGCCGGCAGCAGCTGGATTCGCTGTCATTGAGTGAAGCGCTACTGGTGTACTTTCGCCGCCAGGGCTGGCCGCGCGGACAGTCGGCCAAGTTTACTCATCCGGCCCGTACCGGCGGCGACAGCGACCAGAAGGCTTGGGCGGATGCGCTGAAATCAGCTTCGGGAAAACTCGTCATGCTGTTGTTTCGACAGCTTGAGGCTTACTGGAACGCCGCGTCCTTCGAAGGTTCGCCCAGGCGCACCTTCTTGCGCCAGACCCTGAAGGATCAAGCGCGTGCGCAACTGATGAGCAAGCGCGAAACCAGCATCATCAGCGCCGGGGAGTTCGATGCCTTGCACAGTTTGATCCGCGAGCCGAACACGGCTGTACGGCGGCCGACTTTCGAAACGGTGTGTTTGCGCAAGGACGCCGCCTCGGTCGAGCTGGCCGGCTCGCTGATGGTCAACCACGACAAGGCCTACCTCTACACCCCGACCCAGGGTCTGCAAGTACTCGAGGACTACGCCGATCTCAAACAGACGCTGACCGCCAAACTGGATGCAAAAGGTCATGAAGACGAGCTCTATGGCCTGATGAACCTGGAGGAACGCAACCGCTATCTGGGCTTCGTCGACCCGCAGGTGACCGGCGAGCATATCGGTGGCGACATCATTGCGACGCTGCTTGAAGCGATCCTGACCAAGCAACGTCAGAACGTCGAATTTGCCATGCAGCGTTTGCGCCAGGGTGAACATTCAACCGATATCCATGCCTTGTTCGACAAGGCCCTGGATATTCGCGCGATGCTTCATGAGCGCCTGCTCAAGCTTGAGGTCAATGAGCGTTGGAGTACTCGACCACTGTTTTCCAGCACACCGCCCTCCTCTGTGGTCCAGACCGACAAGGCGGCGCAACTGGCGTTCAAGCTCGAGCGAGAACTGGAAAATCTCAGCAGCAATTTCCGCGATCAGCCAACCGGCAACGACGCCGAGCAAGGGCGGTTTCTGCGAGGCATTCTCTGGAAACTGGCGAAGGCGTTCGAAGACGGCCTCCGCGCCGAGGCCTACATCAACCAGCTCAGCGGTGCGTGGCGGGCAGCCGAACGGGGCATCGTCGATACCGTGTTCGACGCCAGACACCCGACCCGCATGGAGCGTCGATCGCTCAACGGTTTTCGCCCGGATGCCTGGTCGCTCACCCTCACCGGTCCCGGTGACGCTGGCACGCTGGCGCTCGCCAACTGTGTTCTGTTGACTGAACGCGGAGGTCTGGATATCGCGCATTCCGGGCGCGCAATTCTGTGGACTCCAGCGATCGGCCTGGAGACGTTCGACGATATCGCCATTGCCCAACAAACGTTGCAGCGCCGCCTGGACGATAAAGACCAGTGCCAGGCGCTGCTGGAAAACCTGCCAACGGCGCAACAACGGCTGGACGAGTCTTTCACCCTCGCCAGCTTCCAAGTGATTGACGGTAGTGTGGCCGGTAACCGCATGGATTCGGCCATCGGAATTTTCCTCGACCATTGCCAGACATTGCGTCAGTGCATCGAGGACAAGGCCGCGTTCAAACGCTTCCTCGAACAAATGAAAAATTCCGTGATCAACACCAACCTTGGTCGCGCCATTGAGCTGGCCAAAGCCCTTGCCCGTCAGCTTGATTATCCCGACTGGTTACAAATGGCGCCCGTCGCGGAACAGCGCACGCACCTTGCGCTGCTCGATCAATTGCGCAGCAGCTTTGTTGATGGCAAGGATTTTCTCGACGATGTGCCGGAGTTGCGCACGCATGTCGAGCAAACATTGCAAACGCTGCTCGACAGCCGATTTCCAGGCAATGGGCTTAAACCCGAGGACATCCAGATCACGCCGAATCTGACGCTCGCCGGCCCGGCCTGCAATCTGCTCGATTTTGCCATGCATCATTTCAACGTCGTGCAGGGCACTGGTTTCAAGGTCGCCTCGCTGACCGTCACGCCCCTGCCAGAGAAATTGGATCAGACCGCAGTCCAGCAACTGCTGCAATCGCTGGAGATCACCACCACCTACGTGCGCAAAGTCAGCGCAGCGCTGTCAGGGGATACCCCGTCTGCACGCACCAGCAAGGAACGCTTTCTGCGCCAGCTCCCCTGGCACCTGATGCAGCACGCGCATTCGATGAAGCTGCAACAGCAACTGTCGGACACCGGCTACGACTTGATCTGCCAGGTGCTGGACATGCCCGATGCGCTCGCACGCGCCACCGTGGCGCTGGCCCACGCCACTGTGAGCCCGCTTTCATTGATCAAGACCAGCGGCGCCGCTGCCGCCCACACACTCGGGCTGTATGTGATCGGCCCCGGCACAGGGCAAACAGGGCCGTGCGTGCTCTACGCACCGTATTCGCGGTTTGTCTTTCGCGAGTTCGAAGATGAGGCGCAGTTGATCAACGCATTGAACACGCCCGGACAGTTCCAGGATCTGATGATTCGCCGCCTGCCATCGGAACAACAGGCGGTCTTCAAAAATCTGCTGCAAACCACGCTAGGCAACAGCAGTGAAATGACTCTGCAGAGCACACCCATCAGCGGCAATCTGCTCGAGCGTCTGCACAAGGACACACTCAGCCTGTTGCCACGCTTGCTCGGTTGCCAGGCGCAAATCGACGCGCAATCCGATTGGGAAGCAGCAAAGTCCTTGTTCAGTCGTGGTGTGCATCTGGTTCCCCATGTGTTGTCCGGCAAACTCGCCTCGTTGTTCTTTCTTTGGAAGAGCTACAACGACTTCGAAGATTCGGCCGAAAACCTGCAGCAGCACCGTTGGTCGAACGCCTTGAAAAGCTTCATCACCGGAGCGATATCGCTGTTCAGTCTTGGTCAGCTGTCATGGGAGGACGAGGCGAAGGAAACCATCGAGGAGTTTGCCGCCGAGACGCAGCTCCCCGTGGTGCCGGTGACCAAAACTCCTGGCCAAACCACAAAGATAGCCGCACCGCTGTGGAACAAAGTCCCGCCCGTCAGATCCTCTCGGCTGCATTTGCAGTCGTATGAAACCAGCACTGCGCTGGAAGACCTCACGCTCGAAGCCAGCAAACTGGTGTACGGGAATGCTGACGGCTCGCAAAAATACGCGGCGATTGCCGGCAAGGTCTATCAAGTCAGTCAATCTGAAAAAACCTGGTACCTGCACCACAAGGAAGACGGACAAGGGCCCGAGCTTGAGCAAAACAACCAGCGGCTGATCCTTGCCAAGCCCCGCAAGTCTGGTCGTCGTTGCCGTTCAAAGCAGCGCAACCGCATGCAAATCGAAGTCGAACGCAGCCGCTCGTATGTCATGCACATCCAGGCCAAAGGAATGGCGCAAATCAACAAGCGCTATCCGGCGCGCGCCTTCGTCATCCAGCAAGCGGTCGCTCGCGCACGCACCTATGCGCTCAATTGTCTGCATAACTTCGTGATAAATCGAGCAAATCCGGGTGGAACCCGACTAGAGCGCGTACTCAGGGAGATCTTCGAGGTCTCGCAGGTAACCCCGTCGCTGCTGGGTAAAATTGCAAAGGTGATCATCCCGCTTTGCCGCGAACTGACCGATCCGAAAGATGACTTGCTTTACACTGAGCGTTTTTTCGCCGGTTTGAATGTGCAACCAGATAACACGGTTGCCTTCGTTTTCAATGAGGACACACGCAGGATTATCCATCTGACCGAGCTGTTCTTTAATCCGGACATGGATGCCTATACGCCTTGTTTGCCTGCGCGATTCAACGTGGACTCGCACGCCCGCGCGGTAACGTTGATTCATGAACTGTCGCACTTGCTGTTCAAAACCGAGGACTTCGGTTCGGTCGAAGCAATCGCGCCATTTCCGGACCTGATCAATACCACCACCGCCATCGGCCAATCGCTCAAAGCCAGTACGGACCGCTTGCGCAGCACCTTTTCCCGCTCGACGGCGCCCGAGAAGTTGTTCCTGGATACCGATGACAACGGGATAGAGGTCGATCTGGATAAATTGCCCAAGCGGGTCGAGGTGCTGAAAAAACTCCTCGCCCTGACGAACACCAAAACTCTCGCCGATGCACGCAAGGCCTTTCGTGACCCCGTCGCCGCCGAAGCCAGGATTGACGTTATGCTCGCCAACGCTGACTCGATCGCTTGGCTGATCAGCGAAATGGGCCGGCAACTCGACCCATTGCCGACGGCGATCCCGTTACCGGCGCCAACCTCAAGCCAGACCGAAAACGTGGCGCTGGCGTAACGAGATACAAAAACGCGCAGGTTAAAAACCTGCGCATTTTGATTGAAGCATTGATTATTTGTGACGGCGAAGATCAGTCTTTCTGATCGCGCAACACATTGCCCGAGGCGCCGTCGATGCGGAACTCGTAGACAACGCCGTCCGCCTTGCGCCCTTCCCCTTCCCAGTAACCGTCGTTGTCGGCGCCGATCTCGTAGACCTCGACATAACCCGCTTTGGTCTTGGCGATCTCGATGGCTTTTTCGATGGTGATCCAGCCTGCCCCCGGCTTGTCGGCCAGCGCAGCACCCGCGCTGAACAACGCGGCAGTGGCAATCAAGGCAGCGAATGTGTTTTTGATCATTTTTTCACTCCATTTATGGATAGTGGTCATTGGCGTCCTGTTTTTTGGGTGCCTGAGCGAAAAATAAGTTCCACTTTGATGGGTAAATGCCATGACTGCAGTTCTCGGCCACTTCCCCAGAAGGTTAGAATGTGCGAAATCAGGACGAGTCCATGACCCAAGACACCCTCTCGGAAGCCGAATACGATGCGATCACCGATGCCGCCGCGCATTGGTGCATGCGCGTGCATGCCGCTGACTGCACGGCCGAAGAGCAGCGCGCCTTCCAGCAATGGCATGACGCGCACCCGCTGCATGCCTTCGAATACCAGGCCATGCTGGAAATCTGGGACGTGGCCGGAGACCTTCCGCGCGCGGAAGCTGCGCCGGTCAAGCCTGTAGCGAAATCTTCACGCCCGTGGCGCCAATTCGCGATTGCCGCAGGTGTCTGTGCACTTGCGTTGCCGCTGGCGGCGTATTCGGGCTGGAATCTGGGCTGGCTGCCCGACAGCTATCAGCACTTCGCCGCCACTGACGAGATCCGCCAGGTCACCCTCAGCGACGGCAGTCAGCTGGAACTGAACCTGAACACCGATCTGACTTTCAGCAATTACAAGGACGAGCGGCGCGTCACCCTCAAGCGGGGTGAGGCGTTCTTTACCGTCAGCCACGATGTGTCGCACCCGTTTGTGGTGCGTGCAGGCGAAGGCGAGGTTCGCGTCACCGGCACGCGCTTCAATGTCTGGATGTATCAGGATCAGGTGCGCGTGAATCTCGTTGAAGGTTCGGTGCTGGTGACCAGCAATCGCTCATTGCCAGGCGACGGCTTGCGGCTTGGTCCGTCGATGCAGGCGCGTTACCAGCACGGCGATTACATGCCGCAGATCAGCCAGACCTACGCCAGCGACACCTCGTTGACCTGGCGCGATGGCAAACTGGTGCTGGACAATCTCGCGTTGAGCGAAGCATTGCCACTGATCAACCGCTATCTGAACAAGCCGCTGGAACTAGCTGATACGCGAACCGGTTCCATTCGCGTCGGTGGTATTTACAACATCAAAGCGCTGAACAACTTGCCCGACAGCCTGCCCAAAGTGCTGCCCGTCTACCTGACGCGCAACAAGGAAGGCAATCCGGTGATCAACTCGATACCGCAACAACCGCCGAAAAGCTGAAGGCCGCGTCCCTTGCGGGATGCGGCCTCCATTTGCAGCACTTCACATTGCGGATTACTGAGCGGCCACCTTCCCTGCCTTGTCCAGTGTCTCGCGAACGGTCTGCACCTGATATTGCGGGTCTGCCTCGATCTGCTGTTCAGTGAACGGCAACACGCTCCACTGTTTCTTCGAAAACGCTTCAGTCTGATCCCGCGAGTACTTGGACGCCGGGTCGCTCGACAGCGAGAACGCCAACAGCCCTTGAGCGTGCGGCCCCTTGTCATCGAAGCTCACCACTTGCAGATAGCTGGTGCCGCTCACCACTTCGAGCTTGCCGTCCTCGCGCGGCACGCTTTGCATCGCGTTGTAGATGCCCAGCGTACCCGGCCCGCCATGAATCGGCGTTTGCCGCCCACCACTGCTGACGACCTGGATATCACCCCAGCGGGTTTTCGCGTCGAGGCCCATTTTCGCGCTCATCTTCAGCGACGCCAGCATCGCCTCGCGCAGAGCCTTGGCCACTGCTGGCTGTTCGACCGCCAGACCGCGCGGCGTATGTTGCGGGTCCTTCGGATCGAAGCCGACGCGCCACACATCCGGCATGGCCTGCAGCGTCTGCATGATGTTCTGGAAGTGCACCAGCCCCACGCCGGAGTCCACATTCGCCCGGCCGTCCCAAGCCTTGAGGCTCGTGCACACCGGTTTCACTGCCTGCGCGTCGGCGCCAAGGTCAGCGCTACAGAACTTGAGCAGATCCGGCATGACCTGAGTCGCCAGATACACCTGGTCATCCATCACCATCTGCTGCAGATCCTTGATTGCCAACGGCCCCTTGTTCAGCTTGCCCAGCCGATCGAGGGCGAAACGCGAACGCAACCCCAACGGTTGACCGTCCTGGCTGATCAGCGGCGAAAAACCGCTGAGCGGTTGCGCTGGATTGGCCAGCCAGGCCGAGTCGTTGGAGTGCTGAACGAAGTCCTTGCGCAGCAGTTGCGGCAACTGGCTGGCCGCGTAGATACCCTGCTGCGCCGCTTGCGGATCGATGTCCCAGGCGCAGGCGCTGCTGGAACCGTCGAGCACGATCATCTGCGTACCGATTCGCGGGTCGCTGCACTTGGCCAGTTTCTCGGCGTTGACGTTGGGCACTACCGACAGATTCATGTACAGCGTCTGGCCCTGGTCATCGACGGCCAGCGTATTGACCCAAGGGATGCCCTGAATGTCGTGCACCGAATCCTGCAACTGCTGCAGCGTCGAGGCCTGATTCATCGCATACCATTGTTTCAGTACGCGATCATTGTCGAGGTTGGCATCGCGCAAGCTATAGGCGTATTGATTGTCCCAATCCAGCTTGCCCGGCCACTGCACGATCGGCCCGAACTGTGAGCTGTAGACCTCCTTGGCAACCGGCACGACCTGGCCGTCGGCCTGTTTGACCTGCACGGTCACGGTCTGCTTGTGCATAGGCACCGACTGGCCATCAAGCAGATAACGCGTCGAATCCTTTGGGTCGAGTTGCAGACGGTACAGCGTGAAGTGTTTCGACGAGTCGACCGTGTGCGTCCAGGCCAGATGCTGGTTGAAACCAATGTTGATCATCGGCAGCCCCGGCAACGCCGCGCCCATGACGTCGAGCTTGCCGGGAATGGTCAGGTGCATTTGATAAAAACGCATGCCGCCGACCCACGGGAAATGCGGGTTGGCCAACAGCATCCCGCGGCCGTTAAACGAACGCTCACTGCCCACGGCCACGGCGTTACTGCCGCGATCCAGGGCGAAACGCTGCTGACGGGCTTCGGCCAGGCGATAAGCCTGCGCGTCCTGGCGAATGTCAGCCGTCGCTTGCGGCGCGGTGGCACCCGCCAGAGCTTCGGCAAACTGCCCGACCCCGCCCTCGACCAACAGCCGCCGGGTGAGCTTGACCAGATCCTGCGCGGCGATATCCCGCACCCATTCACCCTGACACTGCTGCGGCAAGCCCTGCTTGCGACGTTCGGCCAGATAGCGGTTGTAGCCGGCCGCATAACCTTCGACCAGATCACGCACAGGCCCCGGTTGCGCCTGCCAGAATCGCTCAACCGCCTGCGGCGTATTCAGCCAGGTGAAAAACACATCGCTGACCCGATTTTCCCGCTGCTCGACCGTGAACTGATCCGGCCCGAAATACTTCGAACGCTGACCGTTGACCGTAACGATCTCATTGGCCAGCAGACATAGATTGTCCTGCGCATACGCATAACCGATCCCGAACCCGAGCCCACGCTCGTCCTGCGCACGAATATGCGGCACACCAAAAGCGGTCCGGCGGATATCCGCACTTGCCTCAGCGGCCGGGCTCAACGCATGGGCTGAACAACTCAACCCCAGCAACACGCCAGCCAACGTCAGCCCGGTTAACTGTCTGGAAATAATCACGCTCGCTCCTGATCGACATGCCAAAGAGCGGATCAGCACCGTACGCAAAACACCGCACAAAGAAGACCCGCCCTGCAAATACCCACGCGCCCACGCGCAATGAGCCTTTTCGAAGAAACGAAGCAGGAGGAGAAAATTTAAGCGACCAACATCAAAAGCCTCTCATCGGAACGCCGCCCGCCTAACCCTCTCCCGGAGGGTGAGGGAATTGACTGTGATGGATGCGAGAGCTACGCCGACATGGAATACCGCGTCGAACTCAAGTCTTGAAAATCAACAGCCCCTCACCCTAGCCCTCTCCCGGGGGGAGAGGGGACTGACCGCGGTGGATGCGAGTGCTTCGCCGACGTGAATTACCGAGTCGTACGCAGTTTCCGAACAGCCCACAAATCGGCTCCCTCTCCAGGGGGAGAGGGCTGGGGGTGAGGGGCAAACCCACCGCAAACCCCAAGCCATGCGGCGCTTCTAACCACTCAACAATGAGCGCCAGCTCGAGTGCTTTTGATCTTGCCTAACCGGCGACATCGGAAGGCTGAGTGGAGGGATCGATCCGGGCGTGGGAGCGCAGCGACCGTCTGGCGAAGCCAGACACAGCGGAAGTAGGTGCAGCGAAGCAAACCGTAGCCGCTGCGCCCGGATCGATCCCGCAGCGAAGGGACCCGAGCCTGCGAGGGCCGAACG
>NZ_JBUDGD010000099.1:0-10459 GCF_055484735.1 Pseudomonas sp. 15C
AGCGTTTTGGGTTACCTTTTTGGCGTTTGAAAAAGGTGACCCGCCGTAAGGGCGGAACCCTAAGCAGCCGTTACCGCAGCAACGGATATGTACCCAAAAAACCAACACAGCACAGACCAATCATTGCCAGCCAAACCGCCGAACATAAAAGCCCTTCACCGCCTGAGTCAGCCCCATATACGCCAGCAGAATCACCGGCAAAAACACAAAATACAGCGACGGCAATGCCTGCAACTTGAAGTAATGCGCCAACGGCCCCATCGGCAGAAAAATCCCGACCGCCATGATAATCCCGGTCATTACCAACAGCGGCATCGCAGCACGGCTTTGCAGAAACGGAATCTTCGGCGTGCGAATCATGTGCACGATCAACGTCTGGGTCAGCAACCCGACCACAAACCAGCCAGACTGGAACAGCGTCTGGTGATCCGGCGTATTGGCATCGAACACGTACCACATCAAGGCAAACGTGGTGATATCGAAAATCGAACTGATCGGGCCAAAAAACAGCATGAAACGCCCAACGTCGCCCGGCTGCCAGCGCTGCGGTTGTTTCAGCATGTCCTCGTCGACGTTATCGAACGGAATGGCAATCTGCGAAATGTCGTAAAGCAGGTTCTGCACCAGCAAGTGCATCGGCAGCATCGGCAGAAACGGAATGAACGCACTGGCCACCAGCACCGAGAACACGTTGCCGAAATTGGAGCTGGCGGTCATCTTGATGTACTTGAGCATGTTGGCGAAGGTGCGCCGCCCTTCGAGCACGCCCTCCTCCAGCACCATCAGGCTTTTTTCCAGAAGAATGATGTCGGCTGCTTCCTTGGCGATGTCCACCGCGCTGTCGACGGAAATCCCGATATCGGCCGTGCGCAGCGCCGGCGCATCGTTGATGCCGTCGCCCATGAAGCCGACCACATGGCCGTTGCCTTTGAGGCTGCGCACGATGCGTTCCTTGTGCGACGGCGTCAGTCTGGCGAAGACGTTGGTCTGCTCCACCGCCACGGCCAGTTCGGCATCGCTCATGCGCTCGATAGCGTTGCCCATCAGCAAGCCTTGCTGAGCGAGGCCGACTTCACGGCAGATCTTCGCGGTCACCAGCTCGTTGTCGCCGGTCAGCACTTTCACCGCCACGCCATGTGCGGCCAGAGCCTTGAGCGCCGGCGCCGTGCTTTCCTTGGGCGGATCGAGGAAGGCCACGTAACCGATCAGCGTCAGGTCCTGTTCGTCGGCAAGGCTGTAGACATCGCGGCCCTCTGGCATCGAGCGAGCCGCCACCGCTACCACGCGCAAGCCTTCAGCGTTGAACGCTGCTGTGACCTGGCGAATCCGGCTCAGCAGTTCATCGCTCAAGGCTTCATCGAATTCGCCATGACGCACCCGGCTGCACACCGCCAACACCTCTTCTACCGCACCTTTGCAGATCAATTGATGCGGCTGTCCACGGCCTTCGACCACCACCGACATGCGCCGGCGGTTGAAGTCGAACGGGATCTCATCGACCTTGCGAAACGCCGTGCCGACTTTCAGCTCACGATGGATTTCCACGTGTTCCAGCACCGCCACGTCGAGCAGGTTTTTCAGGCCGGTCTGGTAGTAGCTGTTGAGGTAGGCCATTTCCAGCACGTCATCGGAGTCTTCGCCCCACACGTCGACATTGCGCGCGAGGAAGATCCTGTCCTGGGTCAGGGTGCCGGTCTTGTCGGTGCACAGCACGTCCATGGCGCCGAAGTTCTGGATCGCGTCGAGGCGCTTGACGATGACTTTCTTGCGCGACAGAAACACCGCGCCTTTGGCCAGGGTCGAGGTGACGATCATCGGCAGCATTTCCGGGGTCAGGCCGACCGCAATCGACAGCGCGAACAGCAGCGCTTCGGTCCAGTCGCCCTTGGTGAAACCGTTGATGAAAAGCACCAGCGGTGCCATGACGAACATGAAACGGATCAACAGCCAGCTGACCTTGTTGACCCCTTGCTGGAACGAGGTCACCGCCCGATCAGTCGCCCCGACCCGCTGCGCCAGCGCGCCGAAACAGGTGTGATTGCCGATGGTGAGGATCACCGCCACGGCAGTGCCGGACACGACGTTGGTGCCCATGAACAGAATGTTGTCCAGCTCCAGCGGATTGCGCGTATCGCGATCGGCCTGGCGCGGAAATTTCTCCACCGGCATCGATTCACCGGTCATCGCCGCCTGGCTGACGAAAAGATCCTTGGCGCTGAGCACCCGGCAATCAGCGGGAATCATGTCGCCGGCCGAGAGCACGATCAGATCGCCCGGCACCAGTTGCCTGATCGGCAATTCGCGGCGCGGCGCGTCACGGCGCAGCACCGTGGCGGTGTTGCTGACCATGGCTTTGAGTGCATCGGCGGCCTGGTTGGATTTGCTTTCCTGCCAGAAGCGCAGCAGCGTCGACAGCACCACCATGGAGAAAATCACCACAGCGGCCTTCAAGTCTTCGGTCAGCCAAGAGATCACCGCCAGCAAGGTCAGCAGCAGGTTGAACGGGTTTTTGTAGCAGTGCCACAAGTGCGTCCACCCTGGCAGCGGTTGCTCGTGCTCGACCTCGTTGAAGCCGTGCTGCGCGCGCAGTGCGTCGATGTCGATATCGCGCAGGCCTTCGCAATGGCTGCCGAGCGATGACAACAATTCGCTGCTGTCGCAATGCGCGGCAGCGACCAGCGTGTTGGCCAGGGTTAGCGGGACTTCGCGGCTGACCGTGCTGTCGTTGAGCGATTCCAGCAGCGCCAGACGACGGAAGTGCCGGGCAATGTGGCGGTTGCGCAGGAAGCCTGCGAAAAATTCCTTGAGCGTAAGTTTCATGGCTGTTGCCCCTGTGGTCAGCCGGGAAACCGTCAAGCAGGTACGACCGCACCGCTGCCGCCGGAAAAAACCGGCACGGCAAGGCGTGGCGCGCCAGTCAAAAAGACAGGCGTGTCGATAGGGCTGGGATCACGACTATGAAGTCGTAGTCACGCTCTGTTCAGCGTCGATGAGAAGGACGTCGAGGCATGCCCAGGACGGGCCATGCACGGGATGCCGCTGCTCGCTGTTACGGCGAGACAACGGCAGAGAAAAGGCTGCGCGTTATCTTGCCGAGCATCTGCCGGTTACCGAGACCGGCCGACAACTGTCACTCGAACAAGTACCCACTGTGGGTCTCCGCTATTGATGAAAACGCGTGGAGCTTACGCCCGCAGCAAAACGGCTGGAAGAGGTGTTACGGGGAAAGTCGCGGGTGTTCAGGAAGGGTTCAGGAATCAGTTTTTCGCTGGACGCGATGGCCCCATCGCGGGCAAGCCCGCTCCCACAGGGATCTGCGGTGAACACACATTTTGCGTCCAGCGCAGATCCTGTGGGAGCGGGCTTGCCCGCAATGGCGATGTGACAGGCGCAGCAGATCTCAGCTGGCCGTCGCCAGCAGCAGATCCGCCACCGACCGCTGCCCACGGTGCCTGCCATGCTCATACAGCGAGCCGGCAATCTCGTCCGCGCGGATCGGCAGCACCGACAGCAAGGTGTCGCTCAGGCCATGGCTGGCCTGGCAGAAGCCCTGCATGTAGATCCCGGCCTTGCAGCGCTCATCGGTGATCAGTTTGTAATGGCGGTCAACCTCGAACTCGCCCAGATACTCTTCCAGCGGCGCCAACAGTTTGCGATGCATCTGCCGCTCGTAACCGGTGGCCAGCACCACCGCATCGTAATGCCGCACGGTGACTTCACCGGTGGCGTTGTTGCGCACCGCCAGTTCGACACCGTTGTCAGTCGCGGTGGCGCTCTCGACGGTGGTCAGGGTGCGGAAGGCATGCCGGGCGATCCCGGAAACCTTCTGGCGATAGAAGATGCCGTAGATGCGTTCGATCAGGTCGATGTCGACCACCGAATAATTGGTGTTGTGATACTCGTTGACCAGACGCTCGCGCTCGGCGCTGTTCTGCTGGAACACCAGGTCGGTGAATTCCGGCGAAAACACTTCGTTGACGAACGGGCTGTCGTCCGCCGGCTTCAACGCCGAACCGCGCAGGATCATGTCGACCTGCACCGACGGGAACGAATCGTTGAGATCGATGAACGCCTCCGCCGCGCTCTGCCCGCCCCCGATAATCGCGATGCTCATCGGCTGATTGTTCACGCACGGCTGTTTGGCCATCTGCGACAGGTACTGCGAGTGATGGAAGACCCGGCGATCACCCTTCAGCGCCTTGAACGCCTCGGGAATACGCGGCGTACCGCCAGCACTGACCACCACCGAACGCGTGGTGCGCACAAATTGCTGGCCGTCGCTGCCACGGGAAATCACCCGCAACGCCTCGACCTGCTGGTTGTGCAGGACCGGCTCGATGGTCAGCACTTCTTCACCGTAACGGCTCTGCGCGGTGAACTGCCCGGCCACCCAGCGCAGGTAGTCGTTGTACTCCATGCGGCACGGGTAAAAGGTGCCGAGGTTGATGAAGTCGACCAGACGACCGTGATATTTCAGGTAGTTGACGAACGAGTAGGGGCTGGTCGGATTGCGCAGGGTCACCAGGTCCTTGAGGAACGAAATCTGCAATTCGCTCTGGGTCGACAGGGTGTTGCCGTGCCAGCTGTAATCGGCCTGCTTGTCGAGGAACAGCACATCCAGCTCGCCGTGGCTCGGCCCGCGCTCTTGCAGAGCGATGGCCAGCGCCAGGTTCGAAGGGCCGAAACCGACGCCGATCAGGTCGTGAACGATGGGCGATGCAATTGCCTGAGTCATTTCCAGTGTCCTCTGGATGAACCCCTCAACAAGGGGCAAGGAGAGCCTAAGTGACCCGACTGGCCTTGAGCAGGACAGCAGGTCGTCTGTTGAGTAGGAACGAGGACAGGGAAATAAAATTTAACGGCGCCGGCTCAATGGGCATCCCATTGCTTGATCCGCTGGCGGCAATGTTTCATCGCGTTGACGATGTGTTTTTCCACCAACGCTTTGGAAATGCCCAATTGCTCGGCGATTTCCGGGTGCGACAGACCTTCGATCTTGCGCAGCAGAAAACTGTCGCGGCACAGCGGCGACAATTCGCCCAGGGCGCGTTGCAGCATGTCCAGGCGCTGACCGTGGTCGAGGGTGCTGTGCGGGGACGGAGTGAAGTAGCGCTCTTCGTTGTCGAGTACTTCCAGTGATTCGACCTGGCGCAGGGCATTGCGCCGATGGTCGTCGATGACCAGGTTCAACGCAGTGCGGTAGAGAAATGCGCGGGGCTGTTCGATCGGGGTTTCGCTGGAGCGTTCAAGCACCCGCAGATAAGCGTCATGCACCACATCTTCGGCGACCTGACGGTTGCCGAGCTTGGCGTTCAGGAAACACACCAGCTCTCGATAGTAGTTTTCCAACATGACTCCCGCCCGCAAATCTGCGGTTTCTGTCCTTGAGCGCACTGATCGGCGACGCCGCAAACGGCAGTAGCAAGATAGTGGCAACTTGAAGGACGTAATTTATAGTAATTCTCATATAGATTTAAAGTAGTGTTTGGCCTTGACCGACAAATAGTCCGCTTCTATAGCTGTAACTTTGTGTGTCTCCGCTTAAATTCCCCTGCCCTTGCCACGTTTACAGGACAGCTTCCCGTGTCTGTCGCGCCCCGTGACAGCGTTCGCTGCGGCCCCAACCTGATTGTGCCAGCCGAACGACGGGCCGACTCCACTGGCCGGAACCCTGCATGAAACGTCCCCGCCCTGCCCGACGCGCCCTGCTCGTAGTCCTTTGTCTGATCCCGGTTGTCAGTTATGCCGCGTGGCAGATGCTGCCGCCGGGTCGGGAGAAATTTGTCACCGTGCAAGTGTCGCGCGGCGATATAGAGAGCAGCGTCACCGCCCTCGGCACGCTGCAACCGCGCCGTTACGTAGACGTCGGCGCGCAGGCGTCCGGGCAGATTCAGAAGATTCATGTCGAAGTGGGTGACGTGGTCAAGGAAGGCCAGTTGCTGGTGGAAATCGACCCGTCGACACAGAAAGCCAAACTCGACGCCGGGCGTTTCTCCATTGAAAACCTCAAGGCGCAATGGCAGGAGCAGCGCGCCCAGCACGAACTGGCTCAGCAGAAATACCAGCGTCAGCAAAATCTCGCGGCTGGCGGCGCGACCCGTGAAGAAGACGTCCAGACTGCCCGCGCCGAACTGAAAGCCACGCAAGCACGCATCGACATGTTCCAGGCGCAGATACGCCAGGCCGAAGCCAGCCTGCGCAGCGATCAGGCCGAGCTCGGCTACACGCAGATCTATGCGCCAATGGCCGGCACCGTGGTGGCTCTCGATGCGCGCGAAGGCCAGACCCTCAATGCCCAGCAACAGACGCCGCTGATTTTGCGCATCGCCCGACTGTCGCCGATGACCGTGTGGGCCGAGGTCTCGGAAGCGGATATCGGCCACGTCAAACCAGGCATGAGCGCTTACTTCACCACGCTCAGCGGCGGCAACCGGCGCTGGAGCAGTAAGGTCCGACAAATTCTGCCAGTGCCACCCAAGCCACTGGACCAGACCAGCCAGGGCGGCGGCAGCCCGGCCAACAGCAGTAAAAGCGGCAGCGCCCGCGTGGTGCTTTACACCGTGCTGCTGGATGTCGATAACGCCGACAACGCCCTGATGGCGGAGATGACCACCCAAGTGTTCTTCGTCGCCGATCAGGCCAAAGACGTACTCACCGCGCCGGTGGCTGCCCTGCAAGGCAGCAGCAAGGCCGATCGGCAGACCGCGCAGGTGGTCGCCGCCAATGGCAAGATCGAGCCCCGTGAAGTGCGCACCGGCATCAGTGACAGGCTCAAAGTGCAGATTCTCGACGGCCTGAATGAAGGTGATCATCTGCTGATCGGCCCGGCCAGCGGCAGTGGGGGTTGAATGCAAACGCCCCTGATCGACCTGCAGGACATCCGCAAATCCTACGGCGGCGGCGACGCACCGCAAGTTCACGTCCTGCGCGGCATCGATCTGTCGATCCACGCCGGCGAATTCGTGGCGATCGTCGGCGCGTCCGGCTCCGGCAAGTCGACGCTGATGAACATCCTCGGCTGCCTCGACCGGCCGACTTGCGGCGAATACCGTTTCGCCGGAGAAAACGTCGCCGGCCTGGACAGCGATGAACTGGCCTGGCTACGCCGTGAAGCATTCGGTTTCGTGTTTCAGGGCTACCACCTGATTCCGTCCGGCTCGGCTCAGGAGAACGTCGAGATGCCGGCGATCTATGCCGGCACCCCGGCCGCCGAACGCCATGCCCGCGCCTCCGCCCTGCTCGACCGGCTCGGTCTGGCCTCGCGCACCGGCAACCGTCCGCATCAGTTGTCCGGCGGCCAGCAGCAACGGGTCTCGATCGCTCGCGCCTTGATGAACGGCGGCCACATTATTCTCGCCGACGAACCGACCGGCGCCCTCGACAGCCACAGCGGCAAAGAGGTCATGGCGCTGCTCGACGAACTGGCGAGTCAGGGCCATGTGGTGATTCTTATCACCCACGACCGCGAAGTGGCAGCGCGGGCCAAACGCATCATCGAAATCAGTGACGGCCTTATTATCAGTGACAGCGCAAAGGACAACCCCCAAGCCCAGACCAGCGCCAACCCCGGCGCCTTGCAAGCGGTCGACCTGCGCAAGCGCCTGAGCGAAGACGCCGAAGCCACCGGCGCGTGGAAAGGCGAACTGGTCGACGCCTTGCAGGCTGCGTGGCGGGTGATGTGGATCAACCGTTTCCGCACCGCACTGACCCTGCTCGGGATCATCATTGGCGTGGCCTCGGTGGTGGTGATGCTCGCCGTCGGCGAAGGCAGCAAGCGCCAGGTCATGGCGCAGATGGGCGCGTTCGGCTCGAACATCATTTACCTCAGCGGCTCGGCGCCCAATCCGCGCACGCCGCCAGGGATCGTCACCCTCGATGACGTGCGGGCTCTGGCAAGCCTGCCGCAAGTGCAACGGATCATGCCGGTCAACGGCGCCGAGGCCGGCGTACGCTTCGGCAATGCCGACCATTTGAGCTACGTAGGCGGCAACGACACGAACTTCCCGGCGATTTTCAACTGGCCGGTGGTGCAAGGCAGCTACTTCACCGAGGCCGACGAAGCCAACGCAGCCGCCGTCGCGGTGATCGGCCACAAGGTACGAACCAAACTGCTCAAGGACATCGCCAACCCGATCGGCCAATACATCCTGATCGAGAACGTACCGTTCCAGGTCGTCGGCGTGCTCGCGGAAAAAGGCGCCAGTTCCGGCGACTCCGACAGCGACAACCGCATCGCCATCCCCTACTCCGCTGCGAGCGTTCGGCTGTTCGGCACGCGTGACCCGGAATACGTCGCCATTGCTGCTACCGACGCAGGCAAGGTCAAGGACGCCGAGCAGGCCATCGAGCAATTGATGCTGCAGCTGCACAACGGCAAGAAGGATTTCGAACTGACCAACAATGCCGCGATGATCCAGGCCGAAGCGCGCACGCAGAACACCCTGTCGCTGATGCTCGGTTCGATTGCGGCGATTTCGCTGCTGGTCGGCGGCATCGGTGTAATGAACATCATGCTGATGACCGTGCGCGAACGCACCCGTGAGATCGGTATTCGCATGGCCACCGGTGCGCGCCAACGCGACATCCTCCGTCAGTTCCTCACCGAGGCGGTGATGCTTTCGGTGGTCGGTGGCATCGCCGGGATCGCCCTGGCATTGATGGTTGGCGGCGTGCTGATTCTCAGTGAAGTAGCCGTCGCCTTCTCGTTGCTGGCGGTGCTCGGCGCGTTTGCCTGCGCCCTGGTGACCGGTGTCGTCTTCGGCTTCATGCCGGCCCGCAAAGCTGCCCGACTTGACCCGGTCACGGCCCTTACCAGTGAATGATCGATCTATGAAACCGCGTCTCAGTGTGTTGACCGTGTGCCTGATGCTCAGCGCTTGCGGCAGTCCCGTTCAGCGCCCGGACAGCGGCGTGCAGGCACCCGCGGCCTGGCAAGCGCCGCACGCCGCCAGCGTCGCCCAGAGTGATCGGCAGTGGTGGACACAATTTGCCAGCGCGGAACTCGATCGCCTGATCGAACAAGCCCGCCTCGGCAGTTTCGACCTCGCCGCTGCGGTTGCGCGCGTGCGCCAGGCCCAGGCCGGCACGGTGATTGCCGGTGGCTCGCAGTTGCCGGAAATCAAGGCCGGGCTCAACGGCAATCGGCAAAAGCTGCTGCGCGGCAATGGCTACAGCCAGCTCGATGCCGACAGCAGCAACCAGGCCGTGGACTATTTCGATGCCAGCCTGAGCGCTACCTACGAAGTCGATTTCTGGGGCGGTAAACGTGCGTCCCGCGACAGTGCGCAATTCACCTTGCAGGCCAGTGAGTTCGACCGCGCGACGGTCGAACTGACCCTGCTCAGCAGCGTCGCCACTGCGTATGCGCAGACCCTGGCGCTACGCGAGCAAAGCCGCATCGCCGAACTGAATCTGGCCAACGCGCAACGGGTGTTGAAACTGGTGCAGACACGCTTCGATTCAGGCTCGGCCACGGCGCTGGAACTGGCGCAACAGAAGAGTCTGGTCGCCGCCCGGCAGTGGCAATTACCGCGCGTGCAACAGGAGGCCCAGGCCGCGTTGATCAGCCTCGCGGCACTGCTCGGCCAACCGGTGCAACAACTGGCGCCAACCGGTTCTTTCGACGATCTGCAATGGCCCGAGATTGCGGCCGGCATCCCCAGCGAACTGCTCAGTCGGCGCCCGGACATCGCCCGCGCCGAAGCGCAACTGGCCGCGGCCGAGGCCGACGTCAAGGTCGCCCGTGCGGCGATGCTGCCGACGCTGACTTTGACGGCGCAACTGGGCTCCGGTGCCGATCAGTTCGATGATGTGTTGCGCAGCCCTTTTTACAATCTCACCGCCGGCCTGGTCGCGCCGATCTTCAACAACGGTCGCCTCGGCGCTGAACGTGACAAGGCCACGGCGCGTCAGCAGGAACTGCTGGAAACTTACCGAGGCGCGATCATCAATGGTTTCGCCGATGTGGAAAAAGCCCTGAACAGCATTCGCCGTCTGGATGAGCAGCGGCAGTGGCAATCTGAGGAGTTGAGTCAGGCGCAGATGGCTTTCAATATTGCCCAGAGCCGTTACGAAGCGGGCGCTGAGGATCTGCTTACGGTGCTGGAGACTCAGCGCACGCTGTATGCCGCGCAGGATCAGCAGGTGCAACTGCGGCTGGCGCGGGTGCAGGCGAGTATTGCGTTGTACAAGGCGTTGGGGGGTGGGTGGCGGGCGCTGTGATTGGGGATTTTTTGGGTACATATCCGTTGCTGCGGTAACGGCTTCTTATGGTTTCGCCCTTACGGCGAGTCCCTTTTTCAGACGCCAAAAAGGAACCAAAAGGCTTTGCTCCTACGTACGGCCCTCGCAGGCTCGGGTCCCTTCGCTGCGGGATCGATCCGGGCGCAGCGGCTACGGTTTGCTTCGCTGCACCTACTTCCGCTGTGTACGACTTCGTCGTACGGTCGCTGCGCTCCCA
>NZ_JBUDGD010000100.1:0-10276 GCF_055484735.1 Pseudomonas sp. 15C
GCGGCGATGACTGCCGAACGTTTCGTACCCAATCCATTCAGCGGCAACGGCGAGCGGATGTACCGCACCGGCGACCTGATTCGCCAGCGCGAAAACGCCGAACTGGAGTACCTGGGGCGTATCGACCATCAAGTGAAAATTCGTGGATTCCGTATCGAACTGGGTGAGATCGAGGCGCGATTGCTCACTCAAGCCGAGGTTATGCAAGCGGCGGTGCTGGCGGTGGACAGCGATAGCGGCGCGCAACTGGTGGCCTACGTGGTCGCTCCGCAACTGGACATGCAGGACGGTCAAGCGCAGCGGCAACTGCGCGACGGACTAAAGACTGGCCTCAAGTCTTCGTTACCTGACTACATGATTCCCGCGCACCTGCTGTTCCTTGAGCAGTTGCCACTGACCCCCAACGGCAAACTCGACCGCAAGGCCTTGCCGACGGTGAATGCCAGCCAGATGCAGGCCGCGTATGTCGCGCCGCAGAGCGAGCTTGAGCAGCAGGTCGCGGCGATCTGGCAGCAAGTACTCGACGTCGAACGTATCGGTCGCAGCGATCACTTCTTCGAACTGGGCGGGCACTCGCTGCTGGCGGTCAACGTGGTGTCACGCATCGCCCTGGAACTGGGCCTGACGCTGACCCCGCAACTGTTATTCCAGCACCCCGTCCTGAGCGATTTTGTCGCTCGACTCGATACAGGAGGCGGGGCAATCAACGAACAGAAACTGAGCAAGCTGGAAGCCCTGCTTGACGATATGGAGGAAGTCTGATGGACAAGAGTGTTGCTTTGAGGGTAGCCAAGCGCTTTATCACTCTGCCGCTGGACAAACGCAAACTGTACCTGGAGAAGATGCTTGAAGAGGGCGTCTCGCCGGCCAATCTGCCGATCCCGGAGACGCGTTCCGGGTTTGCGGCGATTCCTCTGTCGTATGCGCAGGAACGCCAGTTGTTCCTCTGGCAAATGGACCCGCACAGCAGCGCTTATCACATCCCCAGCGCCTTGCGCCTCAAGGGGCAACTGGACGTCGCCGCGCTGGAGCGCAGCTTCAACGCCGTGGCGGCGCGCCACGAAAGTTTGCGCACCACCTTCACTGAGCACGGCGACAGCTTTTGCCAGGTGATTCACCCGCAGTTGCCATTGAACATCGCCGTGGCAGCGCTGGCCACAGGGCTCGATGCAGCCGGCAGCGAGGCGGCGATCAAGGCGTTCGTTGAAAGCGAGACGGCGCGCCCGTTCGATCTGCAACACGGCCCGCTGCTGCGCGTGGCGTTGCTCGAAATCGGCGCGGACGACCATGTGCTGGTGTTGATCCAGCACCACATCATTTCCGATGGCTGGTCGATCAAGGTGCTGGTCAATGAACTGATCCAGCATTACGCCGCCGACACCGCCGGGCAGCCGCTGAGCCTGCCGGCGCTGGAAGTGCAGTACGCCGATTACGCAATCTGGCAGCGGCACTGGCTGGAGGCGGGCGAACGCGAGCGGCAACTGGCGTACTGGATCAAGACCCTGGACGGCGAGCAGCCGGTGCTCGAACTGCCGATCGACTTCCCTCGTCCGGGCGTGCAAAGCCTGCGCGGGGCACGCCTCGAACTGAGCCTGCCGGCGGCACTCGGCGATGCGCTCAAGCAACTGGCCCAGCGCGAGGGCGCGAGCCTGTTCATGGTGTTGCTGGCATCGTTCCAGGCATTGCTGCATCGCTACAGTGGCCAGGCGCAGATTCGCGTTGGCGTGCCGACCGCCAACCGTAACCGCGTCGAGACCGAAGGCCTGATCGGCTTCTTCGTCAACACTCAGGTGTTGCACGCCGAGATCAATGGGCAACTGCCGTTCAACCAGTTGCTGGCCCAGGTCAAGCAAGCGGCGCTGGCGGCGCAGGCGCACCAGGACCTGCCGTTCGAGCAACTGATCGAAGCGCTGCAACCGCAGCGCAGTCTGAGTCACAGCCCGGTGTTCCAGGTGATGTTCAACCACCAGACCGGCCGTGACTCAGGGCGCAGCGCCGCCCGGTTGCCGCAACTTAGCGTCGAGGACGTGCAGTGGGAAGGGCGCACCGCGCAGTTCGACCTGACCCTCAATACCTACGAATCCAGCGACGGTTTTGCCGCCGAATTGACCTACGCCACCGACCTGTTCAAGCCTGAAACGGTCGAGCGTCTGGCCCGTCATTGGCAAAACCTGTTGCAAGGCATCGTCACCGCTCCAACGCAACGTGTCGGCGAGCTGCCGCTGCTGGAACAGGCCGAGCAAGGCGTGCTGTTGCAGGATTGGTTCCGCGTGACGGATCACCGCGCGCACGGCGACTGCGCGCAGCATGACTTCGCCTTGCAGGCGCGACAGAATCCGCACGCCACGGCGTTGATCATCGGCGATGAGGTGCTGACCTACGGCGAGCTCGATGCCCGCGCCAACCAGCTCGCGCATAAGCTGATCGAGGCCGGCGTAGGGCCGGACCGACTGGTGGGGATTGCAGTCGAGCGCAGTGCCGACATGCTCGTCGGACTGCTGGCGATTCTCAAGGCCGGCGGTGCTTATGTGCCGCTGGACCCGGCGTATCCACAGGAGCGGCTGGCCTACATGATCGAGGACAGCGGCCTGCAATGGCTGCTGACCCAGACGCCTGTGCAGGCGCAGTTGCCGATCCCGGAGGATGTGCAAACGCTGCTGCTCGATCAGCCAGCAGACTGGCTGGCGACTTACCCACAGACTGCGCCGCAGGTTGCCGTCAATGGCGAACACCTGGCCTATACGATCTACACCTCGGGCTCCACCGGTAAACCGAAAGGCGTGATGGTGCGCCACGCAGCGCTGAGCAATTTCGTCGCGAGCATGATCCGGCAGCCGGGGATTGCCGCCGCCGAGCGGATGCTCTCGCTGACCACGTTCTCCTTCGATATTTTCGGCCTGGAAATCTACGGCCCGCTGCTGGCTGGCGCCTGCGTGGTACTGACTGGCAAGGACGTGCATCAGGACCCGCACGCAGTACTCGAACTGATCGAGCGTCACGCCGTCAGCATTCTGCAAGCCACACCGTCGACCTGGCGCATGCTGCTCGATCACGAACACGCAGCGATTCTCAAGGGCCGCACGTTCCTCTGTGGCGGTGAGGCGCTGCCGCAGGAACTGGCCACGCGCATGCTGGCGCTGACGCCGAACGTGTGGAACCTGTACGGCCCGACCGAGACCACCATCTGGTCGGCGCAACATGCCCTGAGTGCCGGCAACAGCCGGCCATTCCTCGGCACGCCGATCGACAACACCGCGTTGTACATCCTCGGCAGCGACCTTGAGCTGAATCCGCTCGGCGCGCCCGGTGAATTGCTGATCGGTGGCGAGGGCCTGGCGCGCGGTTATTTCCAGCGTCCGGACCTGACCGCCGAACGTTTTGTGCCAGACCCGTTTTCCACAACCGGTGCGCGTCTGTACCGCACCGGCGACCTGACCCGTTATCGCGCCGAAGGTGTGATCGAATACATCGGGCGTATCGACCATCAGGTGAAGATCCGCGGTTTCCGTATTGAGTTGGGCGAAATCGAAGCCCGTTTGCTCGCACTCGACAGCGTGCGTGAAACCGTGGTGGTCGCGCAGGACGGCCCGACCGGCGCGCAACTGGTCGGCTATGTGGTGCCGTCTGGCAGTGCTATCGATGAAGCCGAGCTGCGCGCCGCACTCAAGGCCAGCCTCAAGGCCGAACTGCCGGATTACATGGTGCCGGCGCACTTGCTGTTTCTCGCACAACTGCCGCTGACCCCCAACGGCAAAGTCGACCGCAGAGCCTTGCCGGTGCCAGACGCCAGCCAGTTGCAGTCAAATTACGTTGCGCCACAAACCGCCACCCAGCACGCCGTCGCCGAAATCTGGCAAGAGGTGTTGCAGCTGGACCGAGTAGGCCTCAGCGATAACTTCTTCGAACTGGGTGGCCACTCGTTGCTGGTGACCCAGGTGGTGTCGCGCGTGCGTCAGGCGCTCAACGTGCAAGTGCCGCTGCGCAGCCTGTTCGAACACAGCACGCTGGAAGATTTCGTTGCCGCACTGGGCGTCGATCAGACAACCGGAGAACCGCCGATTGTTGCCTTGCCCCGTCTACAACCGTTGCCGCTTTCCTATGCGCAGGAACGTCAATGGTTCCTCTGGCAACTGGAGCCGACCAGCACGGCATATCACGTCCCTGCGGCGCTGCGTCTGCGCGGCGAGCTGGATTTGCCAGCGTTGCAGCAGAGCTTCGATGCGCTGATCGAACGTCACGAATCCCTGCGCACCTGCTTCGTCGAACAGCAGGGCACAACCCTGCAAGTGATTCAGGCCCACGGCGCGCTGGACCTGCAAGTGCAGGACGCGGCGGGGCTGGATGATGCGGCATTGCAAGCGCTGGTCGCGGCAGAAACCCTGCACCTGTTCGATCTCCAGCAAGGCCCGCTGCTGCGGGTTAAATTGCTGCGTCTGGCCGCGGCCGATCATGCGCTGGTCATTACCTTGCACCACATCGTCTCCGATGGCTGGTCGATGAATGTCATGGTCGATGAGCTGGTGGCGTTATACGCCGCTTACAGCCAGGGCCAGACCTCGCAATTGCCAGCCTTGCCGGTGCAATACGCCGATTACGCGGTGTGGCAAAGACAATGGATGGACGCCGGTGAGCGTGAGCGTCAATTGAATTACTGGACGGCGCAACTTGGCGACGGTGAGCAGCCATTGCTGGAACTGCCGAGCGACCGTCCACGCCCCGCCGAGCAAAGCTATCGCGGTGCACGACACGATGTCCCACTGAGTCTTGAACTGGCGACGGCGCTCAAGCAGGTCGCGCAGCGTGAAAACGTTACCCTGTTTGTGCTGCTGCTGGCGTCATTCCAGACCCTGCTGCATCGCTACAGCGGACAGGCTGATATCCGCGTCGGCGTACCGGTGGCCAACCGCAATCGGGTCGAGACCGAAGGCCTGATCGGGTTTTTCGTCAACACTCAGGTGCTCAAGGCCGAATTCGACAGTCAGCAGACCGTCCGCAGCCTGCTGCAACAAGTGAAAAACAGCGTGCTCGGCGCGCAAGCCCATCAGGATCTGCCGTTCGAGCAACTGGTCGACGCGCTGCAACCGGAACGCAGCCTCCGCCACAGCCCGCTGTTCCAGGTGATGCACAATCACCAGAGCCAGGCCCGACAGGGGCAGGGCGCAACCCGCCTGCCGCAATTGCACATCGAAGGCTTGCCATGGGCCTCGAACACCGCGCAGTTCGACCTGACCCTGAACACGTTCGAATCGGCTGACAACGTCTGGGCCGAGCTGACCTATGCCACCGATTTGTTTGACCTGGCGACCATCGAGCGCTTGGCGCAGCACTGGCTCAATCTGCTGCACGGCATCGTCGCCGACAGTGCTCAACGCATCGCTGATCTGCCGCTGCACAATGCCGCCGAGCGCGAGGCGACCCTGCTGCAATGGAACCCCGCGGTCGTCGATTTCCCCAGCGAACAGTGCCTGCATCATCTGATCGAAGCCCAGGCCGCTCGCGCACCCAACGCCATCGCCGTGAGCTGCGCCGGTGAAACGCTGAGTTATGCCGCGCTCAACCGCCGGGCCAACCAATGGGCCCACCAACTGATTGCGCAGGGTGTCGGCCCGGATGTGCGCGTCGGTCTGGCGGTGGAGCGCAGCCTCGACATGCTGGTCGGTCTGTTGGCGATTCTCAAGGCCGGCGGCGCTTATGTGCCGCTGGATCCGAGCTATCCGCAAGAGCGCCTGAGCTACATGATCGGCGACAGTGGCATCGGTTTGCTGCTGACCCAACGCCATCTGCTTGCGCAGTTGCCGGTGCCGGATGCCGTGCACAGCCTGATGCTCGATCAGCAGGGTGAAGACCTCGAAGGCTACAGCGACTGCAATCCGCAAGTCAGCATGAGCGCCGACAACCTCGCCTATGTGATTTACACCTCCGGTTCGACCGGCCAGCCAAAGGGCACCTTGCTCGCGCATCGCAATGTGCTGCGCCTGTTCGAGGCCACCGATGCCTGGTTCGATTTCAGCGCGGACGATGTCTGGAGCCTGTTCCATTCCTACGCCTTCGACTTCTCCGTGTGGGAGATTTTCGGTGCGCTGCTGTACGGCGGCAAACTGGTCGTGGTGCCTTACGAGGTCAGCCGCTCGCCAGAAGATTTCTTTGCCCTGCTCTGCCGTGAAGGCGTCACCGTACTCAATCAGACGCCTTCGGCGTTCAAGCAATTGATGCAAGTGGCCTGCGCGCCGGAGCACGCCGCGCAACTGCCGGCGCTGCGTTATGTGGTGTTCGGCGGCGAGGCATTGGAGGTGAAGAGCCTGCGGCCGTGGTTCGAGCGTTTTGGCGATCAGGCGCCGCAACTGATCAACATGTACGGCATCACCGAAACCACCGTTCACGTCACTTACCGTCCGCTGTCGATGGCCGATTTGCAGGCCGACGCCAGCAGCCCGATCGGCGTGCCGATCGCTGATCTGTCGTGGTACCTGCTCGACGGTGATCTGAATCCGGTGGTCAAGGGTTGCATCGGTGAGCTGTACGTCGGGCGTGCCGGTCTGGCGCGCGGTTATCTGAACCGTGCCGATCTGACGTCACTGCGATTCATCCCCGACCCGTTTGCGGCAGATGGCGGTCGTCTGTATCGCACTGGCGATCTCGCCCGCTATCGCGCCGACGGCGTCGTCGAGTACATCGGGCGGATCGACCATCAGGTGAAAATCCGTGGTTTCCGTATCGAACTGGGCGAGATCGAAGCGCAACTGCAGGCTCAGAAAACCGTGCGCCAGGCCGTGGTGCTCGCGCAATCGGGCCTCAGCGGTCAGCAACTGGTCGCGTGGCTGGTGCCGCAGGATGCTGCGTTGCTTGAGGCCAGTGCGGCCGAGCAGGCGCAGTGGCGCGACAGCGTGCGTGCCGAACTCAAGGACAACCTGCCGGATCACATGATTCCGGCGCACCTGCTGCTGCTCGCGCAATTGCCGTTGACCGCCAACGGCAAACTCAACCGCAATGCGCTGCCAGCACCGGATGCGAGTCAGGTCCAACAGGCTTTTCAGGCGCCGCAAAGCGAGCTGGAACAGCGTCTGGCGGCGATCTGGCAAGAGGTGCTGAAGCTGCCGCAAGTCGGCCTTAACGATAATTTCTTCGAATTGGGCGGCGACTCGATCATCTCGATTCAAGTGGTCAGCCGCGCGCGTCAGGCCGGGATTGGCCTGAACCCGAAAGACCTGTTCCAGCATCAGACCATTGCGCGACTGGCGCTGGTTGCGCAATTGGGCGCTGAACCCTCATTGATCGATCAACAAGCGGTGAGCGGGGCAGCGCTGCTGCTGCCGATTCAGCAGCAATTCTTCGAAGACGACATTCCTGAGCGCCATCACTGGAACCAGTCGGTGCTGCTCAAGCCGCGTCAGCCACTGGATGCGGACAAGATCGAGCAAGTGCTGCGCGCGCTGGTTGCCCATCACGATGCCCTGCGCCTGAGCTTCACTCAGCGTGGTGGCGTGTGGCAGGCCGAGCACCGTGCCGTCGAAAACCTGTCGGATAATTTGCTGTGGCAGGAGCAGGTCGCCGATGCCACGGCGCTGGAAGCCTTGGGCAACCGCGCCCAGCGCAGCCTCGACCTGCAAAACGGGCCGCTGCTGCGCGCGGTGCTGGCGCAACTGGCTGACGGCACGCAACGTTTGCACCTGGTGATCCATCACCTGGCAGTGGACGGTGTGTCGTGGCGGATTCTGCTCGAAGACCTGCAGAATGCGTATCAGCAATTGCTCGACGGCCAGCCGCTGCGCCTGCCGGCGAAAACCAGTGCCTTCAAGGACTGGAGCGAACACGTGCAGCGCTACGCCAACAGCACAGCGTTGCAGCAGGAGCTGGCGTACTGGCAGGCTTGCTTGCGCGATGTCAGCACCGACTTGCCCTGCAAACGCGTGGATGCCGGGCAGCACAATCGACTGGCGCAGACCGTGCAGACCAAGCTGGACACGGAGCTGACCCGCCAATTGCTGCAGCAAGCCCCGGCGGCCTATCGCACCCAGGTCAACGACCTGTTGCTGACCGCACTGGCGCGGGTGATCGGCCGTTGGAGCGGGCAACCGTCGACGCTGATTCAGCTCGAAGGTCATGGTCGCGAAGAATTGTTCGACGGCGTGGACCTGACCCGCACGGTGGGCTGGTTCACCAGCCTGTTTCCGGTGCGCCTGACCCCGGCGCAAACGCCCGGCGAGTCGATCAAACAGGTCAAGGAGCAACTGCGCTCGATCCCCAACAAGGGCATTGGTTTCGGTGCATTGCGTCATCTCGGCAATGCTGACGCACAGCAAAGCCTGCGCGCCTTGCCGACGCCGCGCATCACCTTTAACTACCTCGGCCAGTTCGACGGCAGTTTCGCCGCTGACGAAGCGGCGCTGTTTGCCCCCGCGCCGGACAACGCCGGCCTCGACCAGAGCGCGGACGCGCCGCTGGGTAACTGGTTGACCCTTAATGGTCAGGTGTATGGCGGTGAATTGCGCGTCGGCTGGACCTTCAGCACCGAGCGTTTCGACGCGGCGGTGATCGAAGCCCTCGCGGCGGATTACGCTGACGAGCTGACCGCGCTGATCGAGCATTGCCTGACCCCAGGCATCGAAGGCCTGACCCCCTCGGACTTCCCGCTGGCCGGGCTGACTCAGGCGCAACTCGATAACTTGCCGGTGCCGGCGCAGCAGATCGCCGACGTCTACCCGCTGTCGGCGATGCAGCAGGGCATGTTGTTCCACAGCCTCTACGAGCAGGCCAGCGGTGATTACCTCAACCAGGTTCGCCTCGATGTCGAAGGCCTCGACCCGCAGCGCTTCCAGCAGGCGTGGCAAGCGGCGGTGGATCACCACGATATCCTGCGCACCGGTTTTGTCTGGCAAGGCCAACTGACGCGGCCGCTGCAAGTGGTGCACAAGCATTTGCAGATGCCCTTCAGCGTGCTCGACTGGCGCGAGCGCGACGCTTGCCCGAATGAACTCAATGCACTGGCCGCGTCCGAGCAGGCGCAGGGTTTCGACCTGAGTCAGGGGCCGTTGCTGCGGATGGTGGTGGTGCGTCTCGATGCGCAGCGCTGCCATTTGATCTACACCAACCATCACATCCTGATGGACGGCTGGAGCAACTCGCAGTTGCTTGGCGAGGTCTTGCAGCGTTACAGCGGCATCGCCCAGCCGGCGCTGGCCGGGCGGTATCGCGATTACATCGAGTGGCTGCAAGGTCAGGATGTCCAGGCCAGCGAGCATTACTGGACCGCGCAACTGGCGGAGCTGGAGGCGCCGACCTTGTTGGCGCCGGCACTCCAGGCGCAGCGTGGCGACGCCGCACAACAGGGCCATGGCGAGCATTTCTGTGTGCTCGATGCGCTGCAAACCCGGCAATTGGGCGAGTTCGCCCGGCAGCAGAAGGTCACCGTCAACACGCTGATCCAAGCGGCGTGGCTGTTGCTGTTGCAGCGCCTGACCGGGCAGGCGAGCGTGGCGTTCGGCGCCACGGTGGCCGGGCGCCCGAGCGAGCTCAAAGGCGTCGAGCAGCAGATCGGCCTGTTCATCAACACCCTGCCGGTGATCGCCAGCCCGCGTGCGCAATTCAGTGTTGGCGAGTGGCTGCAAAGCGTACAGACGCAAAACCTGGCGCTGCGCGAGCATGAACACACGCCGTTGTTCGACATTCAGCGTTGGGCGGCGCGCAACGGTGAAGCGCTGTTCGACAATATTCTGGTGTTCGAGAATTACCCGGTGTCCGAGGCCCTGGCCCAGGGCGCGCCGCAAGAACTGCGTTTCGGCGAGATCGCCAACCACGAACAGACCAACTACCCGCTGACTCTGCTGGTGCATCTGAGCGACGAGTTGTCCATGCACTTCAGCTACCAGTGCGACAGCTTCGCCGCACACAGCGTGGCGCAATTGGGCGAGTTTCTGCAGCGCTTGCTCGGGCAGATGAGCGAATCGAGCGAACGTACGCTTGGCGAGTTGCAGCTGATCGAAAACGCTCCGTGCGTTGACACCGCGTTCGTCACTGAACAGTGCGTTCATCAGGCGATTGCCGATCGCGTAGCGGTGACGCCGGATGCGCTGGCGGTGACGTTCAGCGACCGTCAACTGACTTACGCCGAACTGGACGCACAGGCCAATCGTCTGGCGCACAAACTGACCGAAATGGGCGTCGGCCCGGAAGTGCGCGTGGGCGTGGCGATGCCACGCTCCGAGCAGTTGCTGGTCGCCCTGCTGGCGGTGCTCAAGGCTGGCGGCGCCTATGTGCCGCTGGACCCGGATTACCCGGC